>JBFWYJ010000005.1:0-26586 GCA_050186555.1 Bacteroidia bacterium | reverse complement strand
TCAAGATTTCCCGTTTCAGGATTGGCAATAGATAGTGATTCGTGCGATAATAACATATTTAATTCTTTTTTCTTTTATATTGTTAAACCAATCATAGTAACATCATCCGTCTGAGTTAGATTTCCCTTCCAGTTTTCAAACTGATCGCTCAGTATTGAATTTTGCTTTTTCATACTTAAATGGGAATGGTGGGATAAAAAATCTTTAATTACTTTGGATTTAATTTTCTTTTCTTTCCCCCCGTTCCATGAGAACTGATCTGTTATCCCATCAGTAAACATATAGAGCATATCTCCCTTACTGACTTTTAATGAGTGTAAAGTATATTTCCTGTTAGAATCATAATGTGTACCTCCCAATGGATATTTATCCCCCTTTATCTCTGTTAAATTCTTTGTTTCATTATTAATTAAATAGAGGGGGCGTTTAGCACCGGAATATAAAACCTGAAGATTTTCAATATCAATAACACAAAGACTTCCATCCATGCCATCCTGAATTAAAGCAAAATCATCTCGCTGATTTAAGTGTTGAATAAATTGTTTGTTGATGTGTTCAAAAATCAGGTTGGGGAGAAAGTTCCTGCTGTTTTTTAACACATCGTTGATTACCGCAATTCCGAGCATAGACAAGATGGCTCCTGGTATTCCATGTCCGGTACAGTCAAAAACACCAAGAATAAATTTGGTGTATTTACCATTTCGTTTCTCAAGAGGATAAAACCAGTAAAAATCTCCGCTTACGATGTCTTTGGGTTTATAAAAAACAAAAGAATTGGGGAGATATTTACTTATGATATCAGGAGCAATTAATGCAGATTCAATAATTCTCTTGGAATAATTTATACTCTGATTGATTTCTCTGTTTTTTTCCTGAATGATATGGCTGGCCTTTTCCTGACTGATTAGAATCCGGTTTAAAAATTTATACATGACAAGGATTCCGGCAAACAAAATAACTACTGAAAGTGCAAGGTTCTTATAAAATCTGTTGATCATATCCTTTGCGAATTCATCAAATTTCTGATCCACCTGAACCACAGCAATTGTATTTCCTGCTGAATTTTTTACAGGCGCAAAGGCCGAAAGCCATTTGCCATTTTCGTCACTATAAGTAGAAATTGTACCACCCTTGGTGTAATTGTTCAGAAAATTATTGGCAAATCCTTTATATAAATGCCTGAAAAAAGGGGTGTCAGAAGAAGATGCAGAGAAGAATACATTCTTATGTAATGAATCGTAAACAAGAGTATAAATCGGAGTTTTTAATTGATTTACGGTATAGATATTTTTTAGTATTGTATGTAACTGCAAATACAAACTATCTTGTTTATTTTCAATTATATCATCCATTTTCGTATATCTCATCAATAAATTTTGATGATCGTTTCCATTAATTTGAAGAGATGCTGTTTTCGCAATCCCTTCCAGATAGAGGAGTACGTCTTCCTGACATTTATTATATAGCTTACTATAACTGGAATACAATAAATATCCCGATAGCAACATTATGGGTGCGAACACCATAATGAGAATCTTATTGCGAATACTTTTTGTAATTTCCATTATTATCAGGCAACTATTTTCATTTTTAATTTTTCAAAATATGCTGTAATTGAGCTTTCCTGTTTTTTAAAAAACTCCGGGTCAAAATTGGCTTCATCCAAATGTTCCATCACATAATCTATCTTTCTCTTTTCCGAGAGCCATTTATCAAAAACCTCATGCCGCATTCTTATTCCGAACACGTTTATCCCAATAAGTTGTTCATTGGTTTTATCGTAAACAGCCCTGAAACTGATTTTGCCATTGGGTTGTTCCCAATAAAAAGTTTCTTCATTTTCCTTTAGTACATTCCCAACCCATCCGTATGTTTGATACTCTATATCAAAGAATTTTGCGGAGTTAAACCAGTGTCCGGGCGCATATGCTGAACGCTCACCGCAAATTGTTTTAGCAAGTGTTTCTCCGTGCATACGTCCGGTGTACCAAACCTGTTCAATGGGTCTTCTTCCTTCGGGTGGGACGTTAAACTCGGCACAATCACCAATAGCATATACACATGGCACATTCGTTTCAAAATATTCATTTACCAAAACCCCACGCTTTGTTTCAATGCCGGAGTTTTTCAAATAATCAATATTGGGGCTAACACCAACCGTAAGCCCAACAAATTCACAAGGTATTTCTTCTCCTTTGCCGGTAATAATAGAATGAACCCGTCCGGTTGAATCACCTTTTATTTCTTTCAGTTCAGAATCAAGTCGAAGATCTATGTGATGTTCAAGTATATGACGGTTAATCATTTTTGCTTCCTCAAGAGGCAATATGTTATCCCAAAAGTTTTTTTCACGTACCAAAAATGTTACGGGAATATTTCTTGAGCGGAGCATTTCCGCCATTTCTATCCCAATTAATCCCCCACCAACAATCACAGCCCTGGAAATGTTTTTGGTATTTTTTTCCATTTGTTCCAAATCCTGAAGATGGTATAAGCCCTGAACACCTTTCAAATCCTGCCCCGGCCAGCCGAATTTGTTATACTTTGATCCGGTGGCAAGCACAAGTACATCATAGTTGAGCGATGATCCGTCAGGGAATAAAACGACCCTTTTTTTTGTATCAACCTGTTCAACAAAATTTTTAATGAGGTTAATATTGTTTTTTTTCCAAAAATTATCCTCATAAGGTTTTATGTGTTCAAATTTCATGTGCCCCATATAGAGATACATAAGAGCTGTACGTGAAAAGAAATGCTCGGATTCAGAAGAAATGACTGTAATTTGGTTTCTGCTCAGTTTTCGCAAGTGTCTTGCACAGGTGATTCCTGATATTCCATTTCCAATGATTACGATATGTTTTCCCATGTTATTAATGCACAATTTTCTGATGTCAATAGTATCTTTCATTTGGTACTGCATATAAGTCGATTTCCTGTTCAACCGGATCAATTTGATTTTCCTTTCTCGTAATTACTTCCACATCATTCATCAATTCTAATTCCTGATTATTATAGGGTTTAATAAGTTTCTTATATAACCTTGCGAGTTTAGCCGGTTTAACTCCTATTTTATAAAGCGAAAAGACAAGCAGGTTGGAAAGATTTACCCTCATGTAATTGTTATTATCATATTTTCTTGCTGAAACCGTAACTTCTTTGGGAACTATATACAAGTGGTGTCCGGCTTTTCTTAAACGGTTAACCAAATCAAAATCTTCCATTATTACATGATTCTCATCAAAACCACCAAGCGCATCAAATAACTTTTTTTCAACGAATAAGGATTGATCTCCGCCACCGCTGAAAATTCCATTAAAACGGGTGCAATAAGCATTTGCTGCCAGTAATTTTCTGTTAGAATCAAAACGAAAACGAAAGCATCCTGCCTTCTTGTTTTGCGATATTGCTTTCTTTATGTCCAATACAAATTCTGTTGGAGGAATTGCATCGGCATGAACAAAGTACAGAATATCCCCTGTTGCTATTTTGGCTCCCGCATTCATCTGAAATGCTCGGCCTCTAACTTCAGAATAAACGACAATAGCTCCGGCTTCTTTTGCCACTTGTTCTGTTTTGTCAGAACTCCCTGCATCACTCACTATTACCTGGTGCAAATCGCTACCGCCATGTTTAAACAAGTGCTTAACAAGCTTCTTGATGTTTGAAGCTTCGTTAAGTGTGGGTATGACAATGCTGATTTTCATTCGTATTGTTTTATCTTTTATGGTCGCATGGAATACGCCATATGACTTTTTTTATTAATATTTTGGTATATGACTATTTCATGTTATTCATTTAAATTCCAGTCGTAATCGAGATAGGTTATTTTAGCATTTGCATTAATTTTTACAGAAGAATATTTATTCAGAAATTCAATCAATGATTCTTTTTTTGTAAAATCCATTTTATACCAATCGAATAGTTTGGAGAGTTGTGGGTTTGTAGCCGATACTTTATTTCTGAAGCTATCTTTCAAAAAAACTTTCGCCTGGTTATCGAGTTGCTGATCGAGCCTGGCAGGATCAAATGCTTCATTAAGCAATGCAGGGCAGGATTTTGATGCACATACAATGGCAAAATGTATTCGGGGATCATTGAATTTCTTTCTGAGTTGACCATGTTCAATGTTGTTTAAATCCATTTTCTCCTTACCTATAAAAATGAATTTAACATCCCAGGGTGTGTTTACAAAAGGAATCTGAATTTTGCTTCCAATATCTTTGATGCTTTTTATAGGATAATATTTTATAATCAACTTTACAGTAAAGGCATTGTACGCATTGATCCAAAATGCCTTTTGCTCATTCGCAGACCAGGTTTTTTCATTAGGTGGATTGTCCGTTAACAGTTTAAGGTATTTATTGAGTTCAACACTGTCTTTGATAAACCCTTTGTAGTTTACCTTACCATCAGCAGAAACATTTTTTTTTAATAAGTTATTCCATATTTCATGCGAAGGAGCTTTGCCATTTCCTTCAAAGTTGGCAGAATTACATTGTAGAAAAAGGATGGAAAGGATGGATACTAATATTGACTTTCTCATTGAGCTATATGTTTTTGATTAATAAAAATATTACCCCGCTTATTAATGCTGCAATTGGTAATGTGAGTACCCATGATAAGAGTATGCCTGAAATAACTTTTATGTTTGCTTTTTTTGTTGCCGTACCAATTCCAAATAAGGAACCAACCGAAACGTGTGTAGTAGAAACAGGTAAGCCATTGAAACTTGCGGTGGAAACAAGCAATGCGGTAACCAAGTTTGCTGTAAAGCCCTGTCCGTGATTCATTTCAGTTATTTTTTTACTCATGGTTTCTCCGACCTTTTTAGCATTTAATAGTCCACCCATAGCAATTGCTATGGCTATAACAATAGCTCCGATCCTTACATCCAGCATTTGAATCAGAAGCAGCAGGCCCACCATTTTAGGGGTGTCATTTAGCCCCCTTGCAAAGCTCACAGCGCCTGCACTTATGTAATGTGAAGTGTCCAACACTTTTTGAGCAGAAATTCCAATAATAGTTCCATTATATTGCTCACTGCACGATTGGATGGTTCCCGTTTGCATTTTGAGTCTTGATGACCCTTCTACAACTATTTGATTTGGCTGTTTCACTCCAAACGCAATAACAACAGGTGTTTGCTCCGCAATGCAAATGCAAGATTCTTTTGTTATTCCTGAACGCTTTCTTGCAGTTGTGAAAATGTAATAAAGCACCACGCTTAATATTGCCGCTATAAATGGGCTGGCAATCAATGGAAGAAAGAAAGAGCTTCCAAGTTTTCCAAAGTTAAATTCAGTGCCTACCGCCATTAAACCAACTCCCGTTAATGCTCCCACTAAGCCATGTGTTGTGGAAACAGGCATTCCAACTTTTGTTGCTAACATCACGGTAAGTGCCGCTCCCATTGCAACGGCTATTGCAAACTGCGGTGTAGCAATTAGCTGATCGGGAACAAGTCCTTTTCCTGAAAAATTTTTTACCAATGCGGAAGCAAAGAATATAGACACAATTGAACCAAGTGCCGTTGTAATAGTAGCCCAATTAATTGCCTTTTTATAGTTGGTTGTACCACTTCCAAAGAGTGTAGCTACTCCTTTAAAATTATCGTTAGATCCGTTGGAGTAGGCGAGAAATGTAGCTGCGATAAAAATTAATATATAAATCATGCTATTTTATATTTCTGACGTAAAATTATATCCGCTGATTTTTTTAAACTGTCTGCTAACCGACATTCTTCCTTTTTAAAATGCCTCTGTTATTGTCAGGTAAAAACCTTTGGATTTGTATCCTAATCCGTAGTCAAGCCTTACATTTATTTTTTGTTTTTTATCCAGTAAGAATCTTAACCCTGCACCGTAATTGTATCTCAGGTTTTTAAAATCTGTATTGACGAGCTTATCCGAGACGATACCGTACCCTCCAAATCCCACTACTCCAATGCGCCAAAATAAAGGAGCGCGATACTCTGCCTGTAAAAGCATCAAATTTTTATCCCGGTATTTACCTTCAAAGTAACCACGCAGTTTTTTGGTTCCACCAATAACTGCCATTTGATGAAAAGGAACATTTCCGGTCATAAATATTCCTACTCCGTTTATTGCCAATACGTGTTTTTTGAAAAATGTGATATAGGTACTTGCGTCAAAGGAAATTCTCGAATATTCAAACTGACTTCCTGTAAGCGCATTCTCACCATATAACATGGTCTCTAATAAAATACCTTTGGAAGGGAAAAAAATATTATCACGCGAATCGTAGTTTAACAACACGCCTAAACCGGAAACCCGCCCACCATTAAAGCCAGTTGGCTTATCTGTTGCAAGGGAGGCGCTTGTATCACGAAGGCTTACTTTGAAATCATCATAGACGTATCGGATGCCTCCATAAACATTCGACCTTATTTTTCGTAACGCATTTACTCTTAATCTTGGAAAATCGGCATCGTATTTTTCCAAGTAGTCAACAGAGAAGTTGTTCCCAACTCCGAAATAATTGAATACATACTTGAAATAACCTACTTCACCGTATAACCAGTATTTTCTGTTCTTTAGAAACAGTTGATATGGCAGATAAACCAAAACTTGCTTTAACTGAGTATAAGCAACCCCAAATGTGATACTTGACCTTCTTGCATTGATCGTATCATTTTTAAAATTGAAGGTAAGAAGTCCTGCTGCTCCTCCTCCGAGCTTGGTATCAGGAGAATAGAACAATATTGGGAAGGCTGAAAGCTTAGGCTTGTTTGTCTTGAGGGAATCATTTGCAAATCCATTTTTAGAAGCATAACTAAAAAACGCACATAGCAGCAATATTGTTTTTTTACCCATTTATGTTTATTGATTTAATGGTATTGATAAAAAGTTGAGAGAGGTTTTTGTCAGCTTTTCCTGCTATTTCAATGATTTCAGGAATATCAACAGGTTTTAAATTGTCAGGATCGCATTCATCTGTTATGACGGATACCGCAGCACAAGGCAGGCTCATGTGATTGGCTACAATTACTTCGGGAACTGTGGACATACCCACCATATCCGCACCAATGATTTTGAGGAAACGATATTCTGCCCGTGTTTCAAGATTAGGCCCGGTAACAGAAACATATACGCCCTTTTTTAAAGGAATATTTAATTCTAAAGCTGTTTTTTCAAATATAGTGTTGAGGACTTGCGAGTACGGACTGCTCATGTCCGGGAAGCGTGGGCCAAGCTCATCTGAATTAGAACCGATAAGAGGATTCCCGTTTTGAAGGTTGATATGATCATCTATTACAACCAGATCGCCTTTCTTAAAATTCTTATTTATTCCACCTGCTGCATTGGAAAGCAGGAGGTGTTTTATACCAAACATTTTCATCACCCGTATAGGGAAAGTTATTTGCTGCATGGTATAACCTTCATAAAGATGAAAGCGCCCCTGCATAGCAAGCACTTTTTTACCTTCTATACTTCCATAAATTAGTTTGCCTTTATGGAACTCGACAGTTGAAACAGGGAAATTGGGAATGTCAGAATAATCAATCGTTTTCTCAATCTGAATGTGTTGTACTAACTCTCCAAGTCCTGTTCCAAGTATAATTCCGACAGAAGGTTCAATAACGCCTGCATTTTTCAGGAAATCAGTTGTCTCTTTTATTTTATTTATCATTTTTGCCTTGATATAATCAGATCATTTTATAGCCCATTGAATTTGCCCTGATGAGTAGATCCGCAAACGCATCATTTGCATCAGGGTTATGAAATCCACCTGCATAATGGAAAGCTCCCCGCATGATGAAAACAGATTGAATATGAGTGGCTGCAAGCTTACTATTAAAGCAGGAAAAAAATTTATTCAACGACAAATAAAGCCGATCTGTCCATCTTTTTTTGCCGATTATTCCGGTCATATATTTTGTTTTGACAGCATGTAAAATCCTTTCATCAAAATGCGGAGGAGGAAAACAACCTGGCTTAATAAAATAAAGCACATCGGCTTTTGCCTGAAAAGCTCCGATTTCCATTTGCGTTTTTGTATCTCTCGGTTTACTCAGGTAAAGTTTAGCATGTGCTTTCTCTGCCACTTTTACAGTATTATCCGTGCTGAATGAATCCACCACAATAACTTCTTCTATATTTCGCTTTTTCGTATGAATATCAATGTATTCAAGCAATTCAGAGATATACTGTTCTTCGTTATAAGTAGGTATAATGATGCTGATTTTCATGCGGGTCGTTTTTTATAGTTTATTATATGGTCGCATGGAATACGCCATATTATTTTTATATTATTTATTTGGTTTATGGCTATTTCATTTTTCAAATAGATTTTTGTGTACTTCTAAATCTTTTTCTTCATCAATATCTGAGAGGGTAGGAAGGAGCTTCATGCTGATATTAAGTGTGGACACATCGAGCAGTGTGTCCAGCAATACATTTTCTGTACTCCATTGCTTATTGCAAAATAATTCTTTATAAAGTTTCCGCATACCAAGCAGGTAATAGCCTCCATCTTTTGCAGGGCCAATAACCACTTCATTGTCTCTGAGAATCGTAAACCCATCTGTTATGATGTGTTCATTTAAGTCAAAACAATCACTACCAATAATGACTACATTTTTATAGTGTTCGGAAAAAGCATATTTAAAGGCATTATACATGCGTTCACCCAAATCATTTCCCTGTTGTACAAATTGCTTGAATTTTGCTTTTCTCCACATGTCAGTTTCATCAATGTAATCAGAGTAAAAGATTGCTTTGTCGCAGTGAGTTCTTTTTGCTATCGTGATAGTGTGATCCAACAATATTCTATATACCTGCAATGCTTTTTCATCACCCATAGTTTTGGCAAGGCGTGTTTTGACCTTGCCTCGCTGAGGATTCTTAACAAAAACCATAAGCAAGTTTTCAGTTGCCATATACCTTTTCTCCTTTAATTAGCCACTTTCCCCACAGCTTTGAATACGCATGGACTTTTTTTGTTGGCTTATTATTCATATCAACAACCGGATATTCATTATTCACCCACTCGAAAATTCCCCCATACAAATTATTTACATTGGCATATCCCGTTTTTAATAATTTCTCCCCGATCCGTTCACTCCTGTATCCAACAGAACAATAAACAATGATTCGGGTATTTTTCGGAATGTTTTTTAAACTATCTATTTCAAAATGATCATATCCCACATATTTAGCATTCCCTATATGACTTATTGTATATTCCTCTTTTTCTCTTGTGTCAAGTATTACTATTGTGGAATCTCTTTTCATTTCAAAACTCGCCTGTTCAGGCTTTACTATTGGTACTGTATTTTTGTACAGCAACTTCAACATAGTGTGATAATCCTTCTCCTGTGCACAGCTTGTGAAGAAAACAGCAATAAATAAAAACAGTATGCCCGATTTTTTTATCATCTCATCAAAGTATTGTGCCCTGGCAACTGGAACCTGCACCTGCCGTGCAACCGTAGCAATGCTGATTCAAAACAATATTTCTGTTTTTTAATTTTGATGAATTAAAGTCGCTGATATGTTTTGGTGAGCCATTTTCTGTTTGTAATTCAAGCATTTGGTTGAAATCACAATCAAATAATTTTCCGTTCCAACTGACTGAAAGTGTATTTCTGCACATCAATCCTTCTATGGTAGCAGGGTTAAAAGAATTTACCAATTTTTCCATATACGCTTCATATTTGCCCGCAGCCAGCAGGTATTCTAAAAACCTGCTTATAGGAAGGTTGGTAATAGTATATAGGTTATTGAACACAATACCAAAATCTGTAAGAAGGATTCTTTTATAATCCGATTGAAGTTTTTCCTGTGGTGGTGGTAAAGATGCTCCGATTGGATTATAAACTAAATTCAATTCAAGTCCTGTCCCTTCCTTGCCATAGCCCACATCATTTAACATTTTTAATGCTTCAAGGGATTTTTTAAAAACTCCATTGCCTCTTTGTTTATCCGTATTCTCAGCGGTATAGCAGGGTAGTGAAGCAATCACTGTTACTTTATGCTTCGCAAAAAACTCAAGATAAGAATGATATTTTTTATTGGAGACAAGAATAGTAAGGTTGCTTCGAACAATTGTTTTACGACCAAGTTTAGAAATTTCCTCCACAAACCATATAAAGTCAGGATTCATTTCAGGAGCGCCACCGGTAAGATCAACCGTGTGAACGGATGGAGCTTGACGAAGTGCATCTAAACAGTACTGCATTGTTTCCTTAGTCATTATTTCTTTCCTGTCAGGACCTGCATCAACGTGGCAATGCGTACAGATTTGATTGCACATCTTACCCACATTGATCTGCATTATTTCGAGTTCACCCGGTTTTAACTTAGATACACCATACGTTTGGAGCTTATCTTCAAACCTGGGGACAAGGCTTCCCTCATTACTGATTTTTTCAAGTACCTCTAACTGATATTGAGTGCTTGAGAATTTATTGCCTTGAGCTTTTAAAGACTTCATGTAATATTATTTTGATGATAAAATTATAAAAGCAATCCTCTGCAAATTGTCGGCTAAACGACCGAATGCTTTTTTATAAAAAAGGCACAAGAAATTTTCCTGTGCCTAAAAGAAAAAGGAAAAGAATCAATTCTCTTTGTTGTATATCCCTGCTAATAATAATGCAGCACCAGCTAATGCCATGTCTTTTAGCATATTTGGCATTGCCATTTGCATTTTGGCTGGATCTCCGCTTATTACTCCGGGTAAATGGATGGTAAGAACAAACATCATCAGCATTACTGCTAATAGCAAGCAAGCTATTTTGGTGTATTTCTGAATGAAAATACTGATAGCAGCAGCTACCAGACCAAGTCCGGTTAGATAAACCCAAAATACCCCTCCCGGCAGAGGAACCATTCCGGCCATCATCCCAGCATTCATAAAGTGCATCATCCCAAATATTAACATCGGAATTGCAAAGAGTATTCGTGCAACTGTTGTAGTAAGTGTTTTCATAATTATAGTTTTTAGGTTAATAACATTTTCAAAACAAAACTATGGTGATGAAGGAGAGTAAATTGTCGTATGTCGGACAAAACACTTTTTTATCAACCCTTCATAGTATTTTAGCATGCCCGAATAGAGACAGATATTATTATTTTTCAAATGTCCGCTAAACGACATTTTGAATTAATCACGAAATATATTTTTAGTGCTCCAATCTCCCTTTGGCATTAGGGTCGAAAAATAGTGTCCTCGCTAATTAATATCAATAACTATGAGAGAAAAAATTGATACTCCTTATTATGCTATGTATTTGAAAGGCGGCATTATTCATCAGATATATAAGCCCGAACTTATTATTACTCTTGAAATAGCGAAACAAATGGTTACTCATCGGTTAGAAATAACAAAAAGAATTACCCGACCAGTTTTTGTTGATGTCCGCAACCTGGTTGCGATTGATGCTGCTTCAAGAAAATATTTAGCAGGAGAGATGGCGGTTAAGTATGTGAGTGCCGGAGCGATTTTCCTTGATAATTACCTGCATTATTTAGCCGGAACCGTTTATATAAAAATAGACCGGCCAGCCGTTCCTTCAAAGCTTTTTACGGATAAAGAAAAGGCTTTACTTTGGTTAGAACCGTTCAAGCACTTAAATTAACTGATTTCGAGCTGGGGGATATAGCTTAATAATACTCTTCTTTTTTCGTAAGCGAGAATTTTTTTTATTTTTTTTAGCTCACTTTTACTTTCCATTTTAGCTTCGCTAATTACCTTTTCAGTATAACCGGTTACAAATTCTGTATCATCCTTAAACTGAATTTTTAATGCCCTGAGATAATCGCGTTTTGCAAGATCATACTTCCCTTTACTGAAGTAACAGTCGCTTCTGAGATAATATACCCTTTCATCATTTGGCATATTTTTAATTGCTTTGGTCAGATCGCTTATGGCCTTATCGTACGAGCAGGTTACATTATAAATGGTGCCCCTCAATATCATAATTTCCATATTATCAGGCTCCTGTTTCAGTTTCTCATTACAGGCTTCGAGAAGCTCATGTGCCATATTACATTCAGCTATTAGTCTTTTCATCGCATACAATATTAGCCCATTTCTTACATTAGTAATGTTTTATACAAACTTACTGATTTTATGGGTGGGAAATGAATAAACAAATCACTGATAATGTACTTATTATGTAGGTTCATTCTTAGTGTGTGCATATGAATAAAATTTCAATCAATTCATTTAAAAATAAAAAAGGGTATGAACCTTTTCAGTTACACACCCTTTGAATATGGTGGGTGCGTTACCTCAACAACATTTATGAAGGTAGAAGGTTCCGCGAGGACCCAGCCCCAACAATAAATGAGCAAGGACGCACCCATATGGTGCACTCCTTGTCATTTGCTGTTAGGGCTAAAAATTTCGCGGATTTTCTACCTACACAAGCGACAATGCGCTATTAGTTAAATCTTATGTATAAAGAACGTTTTACTTAAACAAAAAATAATTACTATTTACCTCTAATCAATTCTTTTTTTTGGTCAAAAAGGAAATTCGCATCTATTCCGTATTCAACTACTAAAGCCCACAAAAGAATAGCGGGAACTTCCTGCTTACCACTTGCAATATTACTCATCACATCAATTTCGTATCCATATTTTTCCGTTATATCCTTGTAGCCACTTATGATACCTTTTTGCTTAAGTTTATTATATGCCTCAATAAACTTGTGAGCAACAATACTTTTCTCCTTAAAATCTCCTGTAAATTTTTTTACCTGTTTTTTGGACATATTATAACAATATTAAGGCTTTATTTTTGCTTTTGTTCCATTATCACCTTAATCAGTTTCTCCTGGGTATCCATGAGCTTCTTATCCTTTTCTTTTAACTCTTTTTCTTTGCCTTTAAGTTGCTTTTTGTAAAAGTCAACCGTTTTTTTTAAATCGAGAATTTCGCTTGCCATATTATCAAAATGCTTTCTCATTTCCTTTCTGTCTTTTGCTGGCATTCCCTGAATTATCTTTTCTGCAACAGAAACATGGCCATTCACGGGAGCCTGGAATACAGGAGTAATATTTGAAATTTTATTGTTGTTCCCGGAAACATTGTTATTGTTGGTTACCACTCCTTCCCGAAGCAATTTTTCTTTTGTAGTACCATTTTCAACAAAAATAAAATTAGCATTTAGTCCAAGATTATTCACGGCTTCGTAAATCACATCCAGTGTAACGTAGCGCCCTTCGCCTTTTTTGATTTTAGAGAAATTACTCTGATCCTTTTTGACCTTATTAGAGAACTGTCGGGAGTTTTTTACAATCCCTTCTTCTGTCATTTCCTCCATTGCTCCCACGAAGTTTTGCGAAACCAATGTCTTGATTTCTGTTTTTTCTGACTTTTTAACTTCTTGTTTCATAGTGAGTTAGTGTTTAATTTGGTCAAAAAGGAAATATTTATTTGGATGTATGGTCAAAAAATCAATACATTTGTTTCCTATTTGTTTAAATAATGGTCAAATATACAACAAATATATACAAAAAAGAAAATAATCTTTACAAATATTGACAAAATGTTTACACAAGAGGATGTTAATATCATTAAAAATGAGCTGCCAACCAGCGCTATCATGGAGATTCACAGGAAGACAGGTATTTCCCGTCCTACTATTTACCGATTCCTTAAAGGAGAGAAAATACGGTCAAGATTCCAGGAACGCATTTACCTGGCCGCATTAAAAATCATTGAGCAGGATAAAATAAGAACGGAAAAAATAAAAAAGCAAAGAAAACGGATACTGAAACACACCTTACTTAATTAGTAATATGAAACAGCAGGAAAACCGCAGCCAAATATGGTTTAAGATTCTTACTCCAGAAGGTAAAGATTTGGATAATGAAATGAAAAAATGGTTTTTGCCCGAAGGAGTAAAGAAAGGAGAATGGTTTACTTCCAACTCACGCATTGGAACGTGGTTGGTCTCTAATCCCAAAGAGTTCATTCAGAAAACCAACAGAACTTTTGTTGTTGAATTGGATGGTGAAGAACCGATAATTGAATTACCTGGAATTATTTGGGTGAGAAAAGTACGGTTAGTACGTGAAGCAACGAACCTTGATTTAAAACGGTTCGGGATTTATAGAGCCTTCCGTCAAATTATTTAATCACAAAAAAGTATGCAGATAAAAAAAATAATGTGGGAATATATCGGCAAAGAACACTGTTTATGGAGAGGAAAAACAGACGGGATGCTCTGCCATATTATTTTTTTTATCACACCTACGGGAAGGGATCAGGAAGAATACCTGGTGCGAACTGATACAAATGGTATTGCCAATGAAATCTGCATTGGGCTTGAAATGGCAAAAGCCAAAGCACAGGAATTATTGAATACATATGCTTTAAGTCTCATCATCGAATGACAAAATTAAGCACTATGAATATACGATTAGAATACTCGCAAACAGAAGGAAAGTTCAACCACGTACAGGCTTTTGATTTTATTGAAGTTACTAAAGGATACAGAACACTTTGCTGCTTTGTAAATGCTGAAAGAGCTTTACGTTTTACGCAAGCCGTAGAAATTAAATATCCTGAACTCAATTCCAACAGCAAGCTATTTCCTTCTTTCTCTACTATGAAAGATGAGCTCTATCATTTTATGGCTGAGGACATTCAAGTGCTGGAGCAGCACATGAGCAAGACCTATCAAAGACGAAAACAATTATTTAATAATCACTCATAAAAAAACATGAAACTATTCAATGTTCTCAAAGGCTTGCTATTCCTTTTGATTTTAGTCTTGTCTGTTCCACTGACAATCGTGGAAGAAATCTATAAAGTTTTTTTCACGCTGATTAATAAAGTAAAACTCAATTATCAGCTTATGATGTTTGTGAAACAATTAACAAGATAAAATTAAATACATGATAGTAATACATTATCCAACGGCCTATAAAGCCTTAGACTGCTTTGTTGACCTGTTTAACGAGAAAGCGGAGAAAGGCTCGCAGCGATTAAGAACCGGAGCTGTAATGACAGCTAAAGAAATTATACGCATCTACGGGATTTCATTACTCAAAGCAAACGGATGTAAGGAAATAGATAAAGAAAATCTGCCTTCGCTTCAGACAAATAATCAGCAACTCGCCAAACTTGTTAAGTGCAGTTCCCGGACTATACAACGACATATCCTCAAACTCCAGGCTGCGGGCATTATCATCAACAAAATATTTCACGGCTCGAACTCCAATTATGAGCTGTTGATAAACCCGAAAGTATTGTTAGTAAAGGAGAAATTACCTGTTGAAAACCTCAAAAAACGGCTCCGGGAGATTTTAAGCCAGTCCTCTCAAAACAGCGTAAAATCAAGCTTTTTAAAAACCGAAAAGACAAATTGTCCAGATACATATACTGGAAACACTGGTAACAAAATAAATAATATAATAATAGCTGTTGATAACCCTGAAAAAAAACGGAGTTCGCTATCGCTCACAGATTCTGTTGTTCCGGGCAACAACCCTGGTAACAGTTCAGGAGACACAGGGGAAATTGCTCAGGGTTTTTCAGAAAAACAAAAAAAAATTAGAGAAAAAAAACTGAAAGATGCAGGGGAAATTGCTTCGCGGGCAGACCAATCGGACGACAGAAATATTCCGCCCGATCCTGCCCGCGACAATTCCCTAAATCTCTATGTCAGCTTGTTGTGGATGATGGCCCGAAACCTTCTTTACAAAAATGTTGACTTAACCGACCGACAGGTTTTAATTGCCAAAAAATTAATTCAAAAATTATACGATCCTGTTTTAACGCATAATCTTTCAAAAGTTCATCAGCACTATGTTGAACGCATTTCACTTGTCGTAAAATTTATTAGGAAAAATCCTGAAAAGCGTTTTGTTCCCTTACCTTATCTCTATTTTGATACCAACAACCCAAATGGTTTTGTTGGAACAAAAAAATGGCACGAGGCAGATCAGAAAAGAAAAAGAGAAGTCGAATGTGAATTAATTGTCAGCCGGTTAATCCGAAAGTATCAGAACAACGAGAAAAAAGAGCCAGCCATGAAAAGGCCGACATTACAACTTTTCCGGGAATGTGAAAACACCATCGGAAAATTTAATGATGCGGCATTATTACAACGATTTCATGCTGCGGTATTGAAACATGAATCCTTTAGATCAATTTCATATAGCAATTAACAACTCAAAAAAAATAAATCTCATGCTTGAACTATTTAATCTCGAAAAGCAGGTGAACAAAAGAGTTCATCGGTTTCTGATTCACAAAGCAACCGAAGAAAATATTGAAGTGTCAAAATCAAAATTGGTATTCAATTTCATCGTAGGAAACGCCTCTGTTCATTTGTATGAAAACCAGAAGCATATTAAAACTATTACCATTAAATCAATCGCAGAGTTCTTTGGGAAGGAATATGACGAAGCAAAAGCAATTTCCTTGTCAAACTACCTGAAAAAAATTGCGAAAGAAAATAGTGTTGAGCTGGAAAAGGCGAACATCGTAATATGCGAAACAAAGAGTGTGCTTGGAGCGCATTTATACAATGAAAACAAATATGTGAAATGCATCCCAACAGTTGATCTGTTAACCGCTGTTTATTAAAAATGAGCAAGGAAGTTATAATAGACAGGCAAAATGTTGAAAGAGATGCGCCACCTGTTTCCTTGGAAGTTGCTTATTCCGGTCCAGTTCGGGATAAGCATTTAGAAGGGCTTTCAGAGGAGCAAAAAAAGATAATCAGGCTTATGGCCGATATTTTTGTCAAATCCGTGCTAAAAAGAACCGAAAAATAATTACTTTTGTTTATATCATAATAAATTATAATATAAACATATTTAAAATGAAAAGGGCATATCAATACATCAGAATTTCTCAGGAAGACCAGTCAAATTTTAGTTTGTCAGGCCAGCAAAAGATGAATATAGATTTTGCTGAAAAGCATAGTATTGAAGTTGCTGAAACTTTTATTGATGATGGATATTCCGCTAAAAATTTTGACCGTCCTAACTGGAGATCACTTGAACGGGCATTGTCAATGAACAAAAATAAAATTGATTATCTCATTGTAACCAAATACGACCGGCTAATTCGCAATGCTGCTGAAGGTTTAGCATTCATAGAAAAGCTGGAACAAAAGTGGAACATAAAATTGCTCTCTGTAATGGAGAATTTTTTTATTGATCCACATTCTCCTTTCTTCTTCAAAATGAGAGCAGACTTACTTGTTACGGCTGAATTTGAAAGACGTGTAATTTCAGACAGATCCAAATTTGGTGTATGGTCTGCAAAAACACAAGGCAGATTTTTAGGTGTTGCTCCCTTTGGTTATAACAATGCCCGTGATGAAGAAGATAAGCCCATTATAGTTATCAATCCTGAAGAAAAAGTAATTATTGAAGACATATACAAGGACTTTTTAGACGATACTCCATTTCCAGTATTGTTAAAGAAATCAAGAGACAGAGGCTTTAAGCTCAAAGGGCATGATGCACTTTATCGAGTATTATCAAATCACGTTTACGGTGGACTGATTAAAGCTCCATCATATAAAGAAGAAAAAACAAAGGTTGTAAAGGGAACGCATGAAGCAATTATTCCAACTGAGATTTTTTGGAAAGCATATTATAAGCTCCAGGATAAAATCCGTCCACAGGGACCAAAAATGATTGATGACAATGTTCCTTTACGTGGTTTTATTTTATGCCAGTCATGCGGAGGATTACATACCGGAGGAAAATCAAAAGGAAGATCCGCATACTATTATTATTATCGCTGCAAAAAATGTAATGGGGAAAATTACAGTGCAAATAAAGTTCACGATGAAATAGGAGAAATATTAAAGTATCTCTCTTTACAACCTGAATATATACAAGCGCTTAAAACAGAAACCGAAATACGTTTAGACATGAGTTTAAAAGACCGCAACCACAGGCTCCAAAAGGTAACCTCTGAAATTGCTTCTATACGGGAGAAGTTAGATGCGCTGGAGGAAAAATATATCTCTGATAAGATTGGGCAATCTACTTACGAAAAATGGCATCCGGCATTTTCAAAAGAGCTTAATAACAAAGCTCTTGAAATGACCGAGCTTACAAAAGACGATAATAAGACAAGAGAGTTATTCAATACCACGCTTCCATACCTTGCAGACCTCAATTACATATACAATGAAGCCTCCGTAGATGGGAAGCAAGACTTCTTGAAGGGTATTTTTTGGGGTGGTTTTACCAAGGAAAACATAGGTGGTCGAACCGAATTGCTCAACCCTATGTTTTACCCGAACTCATTGAATATAAGTACTTTGCTAAGGGTAAAAAATGTGGGAAAACCCGAAAATAATTCAGGTTTTCCCACTTGTACCCGGGGCGGGACTTGAACCCGCACGACTGTTAAGGTCACAGGATTTTAAGTCCTGCGTGTCTACCAATTCCACCACCCGGGCAGACAAGAAAAAAAGCCCTTAATGGGCTCTTTTGAGCGAAAGACGGGTCTCGAACCCGCGACCTTAACCTTGGCAAGGTTACGCTCTACCAACTGAGCTACTTTCGCTTTATTTATTCCAATACAAGAACGTTGTTGCGCTCTACCTCCCGATAGCTATCGGGATGAGCTACTTTCGCTTAACAATTTTCTAAAGAACTACCGATTTTTCAATCGGGCAACAAATGTATATAAATTTTTAAAATTGTCAAAACAAATAATCAAGTAAATTAGCATATTTAAAGTATTGAATATCAAGCGATTTATACTTATTTATCAGCTTTCGTTTCTATTGGTTTTGCTAAGCTTTTTTGCATGCAAAAAGAAGGAGCAATTAAGTAGCATAAATGCAATTCCTTCGCCAGTATCCCAAATAATTCGAAAAAGTTATTGGCCTGGAAATAATAGCGGTTTTATTTGTGGAGGCAATAAAAATGAATTTGGATTCATTTACAAAACTATTGACAATGGTATTACTTGGCAAAATGTATTTAGCAATACTAAATGCATATACGACATACTGAAAATTAATGATACTTTGTATTACGCTTGCGGAGATAGCCTGCTATTACTAAGGAGCGCGGATGGTGGAAATTCGTGGAATAAAATTAAATTTAATTTTGAGTTGGAACATTTTAACTGGACTCCTCTGCGACATCTTTTTGGAAATTACAGATTGTTGATGGCAATTGGTGGTGAAAATTACAGCAATGGAAATGCCTTATGGTTAGAAGATGATCAACTAAGATGGGTTTGGCATTTTGATACTGAATTCAGAACAGGTATTCCTTTTTCTAATGAAAATTACCATTTGCTTGGCTACGGCAATTCTCAGGTTACTAAAACCTATGGATATAATTATGTACCTGGTAATTTCAAAGGCGACTTTATCACTTCCTCCTTTAAAATAAATAATTCAACCGCCTTTATTTGCGGAAATGATGGTGGTATTTATAAAACGGAAGATGCAGGTAAATCCTGGAAAACTATTATAGAAAAAAATAAAGTCGCAAAAAAAAGAATGCATTTTATAAGCATTGCCTTTCTACCAAATTCTAAAGGAATGTGCATTGATAATTCAGGAATAGTGTATACTACTAATGACGGAGACGTTTGGAACACAAAAGAGTTTTCTAATAATGAAACGCCAATGCATGTGGCACCGTTTGATGCAAATACGTTTTGTGTATCATTTAAAAATGGAAGTTTGAAATTGTTTCAATTTTAGAAAGTATAGCCAACTGAGTATTCCAATAAATCTGCTTGTGCCAAATTTGCTTTTATGTAAGCACCTAAGAACAGTTGTTTACTAATATTGTTTAATGAGTTTTTTTTCTTTAAAGGAAAATACAAAATACCGACACGATTGGTATTAAAAGATTCCAACTTCTCTCCAAAACTATCCCAAGTTCCTTCAATTTGTTTCTGTTTCTTAAAAAAAGGATTGTAAATATAAAATCCCATTTGTGAACTCAAACTAAACTTTCCAAAAACAAATTCATGTCCGGCAAATAACACCAAGGTACTTGCCTTGATATGTTGTTTTTCATTATAAACCTCTTGATCTACAATGTAATCATAAAAGCTAGTGTAATACGCATAAGTAAATCCAAGTTCCCATAAATGAATTTTTCCCTTCTGCTTAGAAACCCAATTAGACAAATGATAACTTGGGTATCCCGGACCGCCAACCGGCTTAGAAGTTGGTCCGAATTCATGAAACCCTATCCCAACCTTTGTTGTAAAAAAATAATTTTCTTTTTTAATTGAATCCGTATAATGAAATTTGGTGTTCGTTTTAAGTACTCGCAAACCCAAATTCAGATTCACAATATTCATTCCTGCATTAGGTAATGCTGTATGTCCATTGGAAAAGTGGATTGTTGATAAGCCATAAATAAATTCAAACTTTTCTTTAACTGGTTTCCTCCATGAAATAACAGCAGCTGTCATGTTTGAAAAATGACTTCCTACATAAAAATTATTGGGATTTGAACTTAGATCAAAATGCTTTGAGAAATAGGCAATTCCCATTCCAAACTTAAACTGCCATTTTTTGCTTTCGTTTTTTGAATTTAACTCTAAAAATGGTATAACACCCAAGCCATAACCTAATTCCTTCTGGTTGCCAAAACTATTCATATAAAGATCTGCGCCGAATCTAGGATAGTGATAATACTGGTGCCACTTGTCTTTGCCTCGTGTCTGCCAGGTAAAACCAATATTCATCAGTACTGCCGCACTACTTTTTGGAACCCCCGGATAGGCAGGAATAATATATCCCAGATTGGTTCTTAATTCGGGAACAAAAAAATTATACAATGAATCCGATTGTGATTTTAAAAATGCAAATTGAATAAGTAGAATATAAAGCCAAAAACCACTTTTCATGTTACTCCATACCAATCGCACTTTTTATTTCATTCAATTTTAAAAGCGCTTCTACCGGCGTAAGATTATTAATGTCTGTATTTAATATTTGCTCTTTAATTCTTTGCAAAACCGGATCATCCAATTGAAAAATACTTAATTGCAAATCATCAGCATCCTCAAATGTTAAGCCACCCTCAGCTTGCAGAACATTAGAGTTTGCAGATTTTAACTCGGTTTCATGCTCTTTTTCTAACTTAGAAAGTATCTGATTTGCCCTTGAAATTACCCTTGGAGGCATACCTGCCATCTTTGCCACATGGATACCGAAACTATGTTCACTTCCCCCAGGCTTTAACTTTCTTAAGAAAACAATTTTATTAGCGGATTCTTGAACAGACACATTAAAGTTCTTTATTCTATTAAAATAGTTTGCCATTTCATTTAATTCATGATAATGAGTGGCAAATAATGTTTTAGCTCTGTTTGTTTCTTGTTCATGAATAAACTCAGCAATACTCCATGCAATTGAAATACCATCATACGTGCTTGTTCCTCTTCCTATTTCATCAAGTAACACTAAACTACGTTCGTTTAAATTATTAAGAATACTGGCAGTTTCATTCATCTCAACCATAAAGGTAGATTCGCCGGAAGAAATATTATCCGTTGCGCCTACTCTCGTAAATATTTTATCTATTAACCCTAAATTAGCTGACTTGGCAGGAACGAATGAACCGATCTGTGCCATTAATACAATTAAAGCTGTTTGTCTTAATAAGGCCGATTTACCACTCATATTAGGGCCGGTTATCATCATAATTTGCTGGGTGTCATTATCGAGGTACACGTCATTTGAAACATACTCAACATCTATAGGCAATTGTTTTTCAATAACCGGATGTCTTCCTTCTTTAATATCTATGGCTAAACCATCATTTAACTCAGGCTTTGTATAATTATTTTCTTTTGCCAACACAGCAAAACCTAATAATACATCAAGCTTCGCAATTAGATTTGAATTTACTTGTGACGGCTCAATGTAATCAAACAAAAATTTAATTAAATCTTCGTAAATGCTTTGTTCTAGTTTCGCAATCTTCTCTTCCGCCCCCATTATTTTTTCTTCGTATTCCTTTAACTCCGGTGTGATATAGCGTTCGGCATTGGTTAAGGTTTGTTTTCTTATCCAGGTTTGCGGAACTTTATCCTTGTGAACATTTGTTACTTCCAAATAATAACCAAATACATTGTTATAAGCTATTTTTAAGGATGTAATTCCTGTTGCCAAAACTTCGCGTTGTTGTATCTTAATCAAATGATCTTTGCCTTGATGAACTAATTCTCTTAACTCATCCAACTCCTCATTAACACCCGACTTAATTACATTGCCTTTTTGCAAAACAGCTGGTGCTTCATCTTCAACTTCTTTTTCAAGTTTCTCGATTGCAGAAGCGCAAGGGTTTAATAATTCACTGATTTTAGAAAGTGATGGGTTATTGAACGATGAAGTAATATTTTTTACATTACCAATTAATTGGAAAGACCTTTTTAAATGTACCAATTCACGTGGATTTATTTTAGCCACTGCTACTTTCGAAATTAATCTTTCTAAGTCGCCGATTTCCTTTAAATCAGAAAGTAAACCTGATGCATTAGACATATTCCGACTAAAATATTCAACAACACCAAGTCTATCATTAATTAAGGAAATGTCTTTTAAAGGCAACGCAACCCAACGCTTAAGTAAGCGCGAACCCATTGGTGTTAAGGTTTTATCTATGACATCAATTAAACTTGTACCATTCTCATGATTGGTGTGGTAAATTTCCAAGTTCCTTAATGTGAACTTATCCAACCAGACATACTCATCTTCATCAATTCTGCTAATCTGCTTAATGTGCCTTAGTTTGTCATGCTTTGTTTCATTTAAGTAATGTAATATAGCTCCGCAACTCGCGATTGCATCATTCATGCCTTCAACTCCAAATCCCTTTAGAGAATTAGTTTCAAATTGTTTAAGCAAAGAATCGTATCCAAAATCGTAAGTGAAAGCCCAATCGTCTAAACCAAAAGTGTGAAACTTATCTCCTATTAATTCTGTTAGCTTACTTCTATTGTTCTTTTCGAAAAGAATCTCATTCGGCTTAAAATTTTGAAGCAACTTTTCTACATTCGCTGCTTTACTTTCAGAAATCATAAACAAACCTGTAGATACATCCAAGAAAGAAACGCCAATTTTCTTTTCACCAAAATGTATTGAAGCCAAGAAATTATTTTGTTGATGGTTTAATACTTTATCGTTAAAACTTACCCCTGGTGTAACGAGTTCCGTGATGCCACGTTTAACAATAGTCTTGGTTTGCTTAGGGTCTTCTAATTGATCGCAAATGGCAACTCTGTATCCCGCCCTAACCAATTTTGGTAAATATGTTTCCAGAGAATGATGAGGAAATCCCGCCAATTCAATATGAGAAGCAGATCCGTTTGCACGCTTTGTTAAAACAATTCCAAGAATCTTTGATGCTTTTACAGCATCATCGCCAAATGTCTCGTAAAAATCTCCTACTCTAAACAATAAAATCGCATCGGGGTATTTAACCTTAATACTATTATACTGCTTCATTAAAGGAGTCTCTTTATCCTTTGCACTCTTTGCCATGCTTCTAATTTATTAGAAGTATGCTGGAATTTGAAACGGACTTATAAACAAAAAATCCCAATAAAACCGGTAATAAATACTACCTGAATAATGAGACATTGCCTTTCTCATTAAACTCCTCCCCATCTTTACCCTTGGCCTTTATGATATAAAAATAAGTTCCCTCTGCACACGGCTTACCAGACAAATTCTTGCCATCCCAGGCGATGTTTCCGGTTTCGCTGAACACCTCATAAACTAAATTGCCCCATCGGTCAAAAATACTAGCTTCAATTTCCAGCAAGTTCGAGGCTTGAATTCTAAAAATATCATTTACTTTATCTTCATTTGGTGTAAATACATTAGGAATCACCATTTTACTTGGTAAATCAACAGTTATAACCAAACTGGCACTATCAACACACGTACCCTTCTGAGCCAGCAGCACAACAGTATAAGTTCCGGAAGAGGTGTAGGTCATAGAAATAGGATCTGTATTTAATACGGTTGATGGTGTTGCAATTCCATTTCCAAAACTCCATAAACAATTAATACTACTTGCCCCTGTTGAAGTTGAACTGGTATTATTAAATATTACACTCAACGGAGCAAAGCCGTCTTGTGGACTTGCAGTAAAATCAGCTTTTAGTTCTCCGTTTACAACGGAATAACTTTCAGAAGACTGGCAACCGTTTGATGTATTTGTAACAGCAATTTTATATAACCCAACTTGATTAGCTAATAAATTTCTTCCGATAGGGTTTGATATTAAAACACCTGGCGGAGCAGTCCAGCTATAAGTATAAGGGCCAACTGAAGGTGTTATTACCGGTTCAATACTTACTGTAGGACTAGGATTACAATCTAAAGTGAAAATTATTCCTGCAGTTATTACCGGTGGATTAATATCCGTTGCAACTATATAAGTAGCGTTTGCGGTACAACCATTTACTACTGATGTTGCAATAGCACTATGAGAACCCGGAGAGGTGCTATTAAATTGAGTTCCTGGAACCATAGATCCAATTGGAGGGAACCATTCATATGTTGGAACCAAAGCAACAGCTAAACTAGGCGTTACAATAGGAACAATTACTACATCAGCATTATTGCATGTTATTGCAGAATTTGTTAATGCACTAATGGTAAACCTTGGCACCCTTAAATCTTGATTCACCTGGAGTGTTTTAGTAGCTAAGCACAAATTATTATTATCTACTGCACCAACAGTATAAATGCCAATTACAGTAATATTATTAGTTGCACCATTTACTGCAGGGTTTGTTTTTACTGTAAAACTCGGTGTAGGATTAACAGAAGGAGAAGGACTTGCAGGAACAGTCCAAGTGATGGTCGTATTCGGATTGCTGCTAATCCCCTGAAGCACCATTGATGGTTCTTTACAAGAAAGTATTGAAAGAGGAACAATATAATTGACATTAGGAACAACGGTATTTTGTATAATACTTACTGATTGTGAGGTAATACAATCATTAGTCAAATCTTTAACGAACACTACCCAAGTACCAGGTGTAACAATGTTATTTTGATTTGGATTATTGTTAAAAACAGGAGTTGCTGTTCCTGGAGGAACAACAAAGGCATAGTTAACAGGTACGTTTGGTACCGGAGTTGTTTCTACGGTTGAAACTTGCATGCTTGTGATGCTTTTTGTTGAACATCCCAAAGTAAAATTTGAAGGGCTTGTAACTGTAAATGAAGGTACGCCAACTGAAGCATTAACTTGCACTGTTTTGCAAGAAACACACCCTGTTAAATTATTCTTTGAACACCCAGAATAGATACCAGGACTAGTTGGACAAAAAATATTAATTGTTCCCTGAGCAGGACCAACAGGTACACTGTTTGTTCCCGCAATTTGATACCACTGAGAACTAACGTTTGGGCCTAAATTACTTGTCAGTGTAAAACATCCGGCACCCGGTGTACAAGAAACATTCAGAACCGAAGGCGTTATCGCTACTGTAGGAGAAGTGTAATCCTCGAATACCTGAAAAGTTCTGGTCATTGAACAGCCTGTTGAGCTAGTTCCTACAACTTGACCAACACACGCCTGAGAAAAATTCATACTCGTAGCAATCATCGTTCCGGTACAACTAGGCTGCCACAAAAAACTAAGTGGAACATTGTTCGTAATACTTGTAGTTAAAACAACGACCGGAGTATTACAACTAACAGTATAGTTATTACTTGCGTTAAAAACGCTAAATGATGCAGGTGCCTGCACAGGTCCAACACTAAAACTTGACACTGTCGAACAACTCCCGGTTGTAACTGTTACGTTTTGCATGCCTGCCTGTAAGCCAAATGCAGTTGCTGAGTTTACGGCAACGTAAGTAGATGGCGGAGGGCTCCAGATAACAGTATAGTTTGGACTGGTGTTTGGAATAAACGAAATATTCAAATTTACACTGTTTGTCTGGTTTGCACACGTGCTGTTCATCACAGTCGGTGATATAACCGGTGCAGGGTGAACAGTAACTGTTGATATGGCTGATTGGGTAACTACTGTGCTATTGAGAGTATTTGTACCTGTCACATAAAGAGTATAGCTTGTGGTAACACTTGGTGATACTGTGAAAATATTTGACGATGGGAAAATTGGCCCCGGTTGCACAGAATAACTTGGGTTTGCAAGATTAGTATTGTTTGTAATTGTAATTGTCGCTACGCCTCCGCCACAAATGGCAGTGTTTGTTGGAACAATACTACAGTTTGTAGAACCTGTTCCGGCAATCTGAGTGAAGTTTATGTTTTGAGGCATGTTAGAAAAATTTGTAATCAGTACCATGTAATATTGACCAACCGCCGCACCAACAATATTCAATGTTTCTGTAGGACTAGAAGAATAACTGCAATCAACAATATAACTTGCCGTTAGAGAATTACAAACGCCAGCCAAACTACTATAAGGGCCCCAACAAATAAAATCAACATCTTGGTTAGCAGAACCAGCAATTAAGATGTCTAAATTACCTGCCTGACTAATTTGTAAAAAATACCAAGCTGGATTCGGCTGCGTGCCTAAGCAACCATAGTTTGGTCCGTTTTGTGCTGCCGGTCCATTAACAGTAGCGGGAAAAGAACCACCTGAAACACCACCTGCAC
>JBFWYJ010000004.1:0-26878 GCA_050186555.1 Bacteroidia bacterium | reverse complement strand
TTAAATAATGTTTTAATACTTGATAGTAATTTCTCATGGTATTCCGGGGAGAAAAAAATAATTGTTATCGTCATCATGATATATGGAAACATTCCGATGTTAAAAAACATTGCAGTTGCCATATGAAAGATAATTACTAATAAATAGGCGACTCTTGCTGTACGTCTGTTAAACAATAAAAAGCCAATGGTTAAATCATAAATACAACCAAACCAACTGAACAAATAGGCTACCCAATCTTGTTCCATATATGCACCAATTATTGGATAGTGAACAAAAGCCGGCAACCATAACTTTAAAGGCTGAGCTTCAAATAACCAGTCATAATTTAATTTAGCTACTCCCGCAAAAAAGTATAAAGTGAACATTTGCAACTGTGGTAACAAAATATAAAAGTTTGAAACTAACGATACATCAGTCTTCTTCTTAATGCGATTGTCAATTGAAAAAGCTTTTCCCGCCGGTAAAAAAATCAGAATAAAAGCTATCAAGCTGATAAAATAATAGTGGTTTAAATAATTTGTTTTATCAATTAATTCGATATAAGTAAATAATGTAAAAAACAAAATGGTTGAAACACGATAAAACAAGCCAAGTATAATTCCTAAGCACGATAATAGCAAGATCGCAAAGACCAAATACATCCCCCATTCAGGTAATGGTTTAATCCATTCAAATCCATAATACGGAAAAAACACTTTTGGCGTAATGTACATCGACTCAACCCAGCCTTTTATAATAAACCGAGTAATTGAGAACAACATTAAAAAACCAAAAGCAATTCTGAATACCACCAATGGGGCAATGCTAGTTTGTTTTACCAAATATTTTTTAAGAAGATTAATCACCGTCGCCGTCCTGATAAGTAATAATCACGCCTAAATTTGAAGGCATATCAGTTTTAAGTAAAACCAAAAGTTTAACCAATTCGGCATAAGCAGCGTCTGCCGGTGCCGGATTTGATACTACTTCTTGTGACAAAGGATTTGAAACTAAGTCTATTTTTGAATGACAAACAGAAAACTGATTAGTAATAGCTTCATTCAATCCTTGACTCCCATATTTAGCATTAAGGTGATCCAGATAATCATCGAATCCAACACCTGAGTTACCATTCACGTTCAAGCCAAAATAAACTCTTTCAATAATGTTTAAAGTCAATTTAGCAAAATAGACAGAATGATTACTATAAAACGTTTCGCAACTTCCAGGAACAGGTATCCCTAATGTCTTCTTTCCAAGCGGCGTTCCAAACTTGGCGTTCTTCAAATAATCTAATTCGTAATTTAACTGGTTAACCAAAAAACCAATTGAACTTCCAACGTCAGTGCCTAATGAATTAACAAAAGTTGTTCTGTAACCATTATTCCAAGCATTTACTACAGCATTAGTTTTAGATGACATTTCGTTTAGAATATTTGTCACGTATGTTTTTCTGTTTGGAGTTGCAATAAATTCCTGAAGTACCGAATTCTCACTTTTATTCAGGCCGTAAAATAAATAATCCAGCGCCGGAAAACCTTTCGCATCTAAATTACTTGCCGCATCCAAAGAATATGAATTGGTACTAATATTCGTTTTTATTTGGTTTGTATCTGTAGGAAAAACATTGAAATTCATTCTAACGATTTCTGTTTCTGCCGGACCAAATTCAAATAAGCTAATGCTTTGGTACTTAACATAAGCAGCGTAATATCTTGCCTTCACAGTTTGCAATCCGTTTAAGGTTGGATTTGCCGAAAACAATGAATACTCAGTGATTAAACTGTCTAATGAAATTTTAAAACCTTGGTACGAAGGCAGTATAATATTGTCAGCTATATTAACGACTAAAGCCTTTTTGTCAAAAGGCTCAGTCGGATTTGTTTCGTTTTTCTTTTTCTTATTGCAACTAAAAAGCAATAAGAGCAAGGGAAATACTATGTATCGTTTCATTACAAATTATTTTTTACGTCATCTAAACCGTAAATGGTACTTAACTCGTTCTTAATATTATCAAGATTTCCACTGGTAATATTATAAAAATTGGTTCCCAGATACCCTTCCAATTGGGTCAATTGAGAAGTTGTAATTTTCTTGGTTGGGTTATACTTTAAATTCATTAAAAAGCCTTTTATCTCTGAACAATTATGGTTTCTGATTGCATCATCCGTTAAATTAGATTTCGTTGAATTAACATAACTAATGATTGTTGCCGCTATTACTTTTTCCCACGTATCTCGAATAATTACTCTCTGCGCATCACGCTCCGTATAATCTTGATTAGAAATTGCAGCTCTTCCTTTCAAAAATGCATTCATAATTTGAGAATTGCTACCGATAACAGCATTTCTATCATTACAGTACTTACCCCAAAACACTAATCCTGTGGTGGTGGTTGGAAAAGAAGTTGGCACTCCAAAATATCCAAAAGCTTCGTCCCAATGATGTTCCATTGCTGTCCCTTGCCCTGGCGTTACTGAAGAATTATCAACGCTGTTTCCAATTTTAGCATCATCTAAATAGACAGCAGTCGTTTGATAATATAATAAAGCTCCCATCAAACCTTTTTCTATTACCTGAGTCCATTCTACACCATTCTTATCGCATAGATATTTTTTAGCCGGGTTGCTTGTGCTAACAACTACGCCTGCTTGTCCATTAGTACCTGATACCGTTGCTTGCGATGCAATTGCCAGGCTATCCATAAACATCTCAAATAATGTTTGGTCTAATGAAAAAACTTTTGATTTTATGTCTTTTCCACTCGCATTTAATCCGCTACCAGAAAAAGGATTATTCACATTTTGATACATGTCTTTCATGCTTTGTGCAGACAACACAGTATTTGCAGTATTTCCTGTATTCATATATGACTTCAATTCCGTCAACATTTCCATACGTTGCAACTGACCTGTGTAACTAACATTTGAAAATGTATATGCACTTGGTACAGTATAAGATGGGGATGGTGTGGGATTAGTAGGAGTAGGTTCCGGGTCTTTTGTGTCTTTTTTACAAGAAACCATTATTAAACATCCTAAAGCAATTGTGTATATCGTATTTTTCATAGTAATAATTTTACGATACAAATTTGAAGGATTACGATAGAAACTTCAATACCACAAAAATGGTATAATAACTATCTTGTAACTATTTGATTGTCTGTTAGTTAATTGGCGCTAAGGTATTCCCAAGCTGATTTATAATAATTATTGTTCTCACAATACTCTATAAATCCTTTATAAAAGGGATTATTTCCAATGGTTGAACTGTCTCCAACCACAATTAATTTTTTCTTCGCTCTTGTCAAAGCTACATTCATTCTGCGCAAATCGGATAGGAATCCAATTTCTTGTTTGTCATTGCTCCGCACCAAACTAATATAAATTACATCTCTTTCCTCTCCCTGAAAGCCATCTATTGTTTTTATATGAAAATCAGAAACAAATGACAAAGAAATTTCCTCTTCAAGAACGGCTTCTTTTAAATATTCCATTTGTTCTTTATATGGTGTAATAATTCCAATACTAATTCTATCTGCATTTGTATACTGACTATAATTATCCAAAAGTGTTTTTAAATGCGTGAAAACTATTCTTGCTTCACCTTCATTTTTTAAACTAAGTGTTTCCGGATTTTGAATTTCATCAAATGAACAACCTGCAGTATCAATGAATTCAATGGTTTGGTTGCAGATTATATTATCATCATTAATTAATTTCCAATCACGAACAGATTCATCTGCAATCAACTTTCCTTCATAAAAGTACTCATTACTATAAGCCATTATTGCTTCATTCATGCGATATTGTCTGTTTAGCAGTTTAACTGCATCGTTAACCTTCATACAATGGTCCAACATCGTTATGCCCAGTCCATTCGTATCTGCTTCTTTTGATTTAACAACAGGAGGTAATTGACAATTATCGCCAAATAAAATTATTTTATCTGCTTTTAATAATGGTATCCACACCATTGGCTCTAAAGCTTGGGATGCTTCATCAAAGAACAGGGTTTGAAAGTTTTTCTTCGATAGCAGTTTCGAATAACTTGTTACCGGTGTACAGCAAATTACCTGTGCCTCTTCTAAAACTTTATCGGTAATATAATCCTCCAATAACCGCGCCTCTTTTAGGCATGATCTGGCTTCGGTGTAAAATGCTGTTCTTTGTTTCGCATCCTCTCTTCCAAAAACACGCTTGTATTTACTTGCCATACGGAAATATTCCTCCGCATTCTTTCTTAAATTTTTTATCTCACTGAAAGATTCTGAACCCGCTATTTTCCCATCAAGCGAAGAAGAAAGCAATTCATCACTTATCCTTGCCGGATGACCGAGTCTAACAACATTAATTTTTTTTGCTACAAGCTTCTCGCATATCAAATCTATAGCTGTATTGGTTGGTGCACAAACTAAAATTTGCTTTTCAAATTTCAAACGCAAACACACTGCGTCAATTAATGTGGTGGTTTTTCCTGTTCCAGGCGGACCGTGTACAACGCCAAAATCATTTACTGATAAAGTAAACTTCACGGCTTCATTCTGAGAAGTATTTAATCCAAGAATATTTATTTCTTCATTTGTATTTTGAAAAGATGGCGGTTCATTTCCCAATAAAATTTCTCTCATCTCAGCTAATCGGCCTGCTTTTGCGTTGATTACTTCCTGCAAGGCTATATCCATTACCTGATAGCTATGCTCATCAAAATCCATATTCAATCCAAGCTTCCCATCGTAAGTCCAGTCAGGTAATTCTTCAAGACTAAACAAAATTTTAATCGTATTCTTTTGTACAGATTTTATTACCCCGTGTACCTCAGAAATGTCTTTCTCATTTTGGCGAAACAAGCTTACCGCTTTGCCAGAAGAAAATTGATGCGATAATGCTGTATAAGAAGTCCTTTCAATAGATACTTGCAACATATCTCCGAAGGCTAAATCTGTATCGGTAATTTTAACAGGATACCAGGTTAAACCGTTCTTTCTTCTTGTTTCAACGCTTGCTCTGAGGAATTGATTTTTGTAATAATCGTAATCTTCCTTTCTTTCTAACTGAAGAAGTTTATATAAGTTGTGTAATCTCGATTCCTGCGTCATCAATCCTGATTAAGTTGAGAACGCAATTGTGCACTTGTTTGTTTCGACCCATCATGACTCCAACCAGGAGGACCAAACACATACATGAATTTCGCTTTTATTGAAGATGGTTTTAGTATGTCTTTAATAATATTACCCCACTCATGAAAAACAACCGTGAAAGGATTGTGAGTGTTTATATTTGTAGTTAGTCCGTATTGCACAGGATCATTGTCTAACTCCTTCTGAAAGGTTCCAAATAATTTATCCCAAATAATTAAGACCATTCCCATGTTTTTATCCAAATAGCGAACATTGCTCGCGTGATGAACTCTGTGATGTGATGGCGTAACCAGAAAGTACTCTAAAACACCCAACTTTTTTACAGTTTGTGTGTGAACTAAAATGCCGAAAATTTGTGTAGCACTATAGATAAACATGATATCGATTCCTTTGAATCCCAAAAAACTAAGCGGAATAAAATAAAGGAAACGATACATTGGTTGAAAAACGGAAGATCTAAAACCAACGGTTAAATTATACTCTTCACTGTTGTGATGTGTTACATGTACTGCCCAGAAAAGTCTGCAGTAATGGTCTATTCTATGCAACCAGTAATACATAAAATCTTCACTTAGAAAAAGTAAAATCCAGTATACAAATACGTTGTTATAGGAATCGATAAATCTAAACTGGTAAAAATAATTAAGCACAAATAAACAGGTAGTGCGCATTAAAATATCCAGCCCCATGTTTAGGCTTGTTAAATAAATATTTTCCAATAAACCGCTAAAAGAATAAAGTTTAAGTTTTCTTCTATGCGAAAAAAACATTTCAATTAAAATTACGATAGCGTAAATAGGGGTTGTGATATATATTAATAGTAGCTCTCTAAACTGTTCCATTATCAATACTCAAAAGTAAGCATAATGTCCTGTAATATTAATACACCAATTGGAAAAATCCTTTAAACACACCATGAACATCATCATAGAATTCAAGAATGTAATAATAGGTACCGGCTGGAAGTTTAGACTTGTTGCTCTTGTAATTTGGTGTTCCGTCAAATGAATTGTCATATGAATCCATTTCATAAACTAAATTACCCCATCGATTGTAAATCTGTAATTTATTCATAGGAAAATATTGAATATTAATTATCTCAAATGTTTCATTCTTACCATCGCCATTATTTGTTATTAATTGCGGAATCTCACCAAGCTTAACAATTAAGTCTGTAACTTCAATAGTATTACTGGTTAAGGCGGTACATCCGTCTATGTTCTGAATAGTAAGATAAACAGTATATATACCTGCTGCATTATATTGAGCAGAGCCAGTTATTGAATTACCAAATGTTCCGTTACCGAAATCCCAAGCATTAGAAGTGTTTCCTTGGCTTGTATTTATAAATGACACATTCAAAGGAACTGTGCCGCCATTTGGTGTAAATGTAAAACCTGGATTAATAATTGATTGATTGATCGCAACGGTTGCTTGAGCTGCTCCACATCCTGAATTATAAAAAACGGTGTAAATACCCGGACCAACACCTGATTCAATATTTGTTGTGTTTGATGGGGATGAACTCCAAGAAAAATTTCCTCCGCCGCTTAAATTAGTAGCTGTTAAAACTGCCGTTTGATTTGGACAGACAATATATCTGTCTGCTGAAACACTTACATCGGGAGAATTTGCAAAAGTAACTGTTATAACTGCATTACTGATACCACAAGAATTGCTGGCAACAACTGTATATACACCGGCCGATGTTGTTGACATTGTTGGCGTATTGGCACCTGTTGACCAAGTATAAGAAGTTGCACCAGTTGCCGTTAATATTGCGGGTTGACCTGAACAGAAAACTGTAGAGGCCGGAATAATATTTACAGTGGGCTGCGGACCATTACCTATTGTAATAGAAGCATTGTTTGTTCCACACTCATTGGTTAATGTAACAAAATAAACACCCGAAGTTGAAACGGTAATAACAGGGGTATTCACAGTAGTGGTGCTCCAGGCATAAGTTCCGGAACCAACTGCTGTTAATGTTACTGTTCCACCCGAGCATATTGTGTTCGTGTTTGCAGAAATCGTTAACGTTGTTGGTGGTCCTTCAACGATGTTAATACTTTGCGTTGTTGTTCCACAATTATTGGTCAAAGTTGCTGTATAGATACCACCTGTACTGACATTTATTGTTGGGGTAGTTCCGCCATTACTCCAAGAATAAGTTCCGGTAGTCCCATTTCCAAAAATGGAAATTGTTTGACTATTGCAAATTAGCGTATTGGTTGTTCCAATTGTAAAACTTGGTAAGGCTTGAACTTCTACTGTCGCTGTTGCTTGTGCAGAACAACCGTTTACACCGGTTACTGTATAAGAAGTTGTTACGGTTGGGTTAACAGCAATGGTTGAAGTTGTTGGTCCGGTATTCCAAGAGTATGTGCTTGCTCCTGATGCAGTAAGTGTTACAGTTTGTGCCCCACAGATTGTTGCAGAATTAACTGACACCGTAGGAGAATTTAAAACTGTTACAAGAACCGGTTCTCTATAACTACCCGAACACATTCCAACATAATACGTGTAAGTTCCGCTTGCTGTAAACGTTTGAGTCGTGTAACTGCTACCTGTTGCTATTAACGATGCACCTGCTGCGCTATTATACCAATTAAATGTGACGGCAGAAGTATTATTTGTTGTTGCTGATAATGTTGCTGCACTATTTATGCAAACAGTTACATCATTAGCTGTTATTTCGTATAATTTGATGGTTTGATTCATCAACCCGTCTCCACCATCACTTGAACCATTAGGCGGAAAATTAGTCATGGCCGTAGAATTTGTTGTGCCGCTAATTGCACCACTTACAGATTGATTGGGAGATCCTGCAGAAAACGCAATGTATCCACCACCGCCACCACCGCCGGGACCTTCAGCTTCGGTGTTGGAACCGGCGAATACACCTTTAACAATAATTTGATCTCCTCCTTTGCCACCATTTGCAATTAAATTCACTGCACTTAATGTTCCGGTTGCGTTCATCAATATTGTTCCGCCGCCACCACCGCCACCGGCGGCATCAATTCCATTAACATTGCTTGAAAAGCCCGGATTTGGTCCGGTTGCTGTAACTCCGGACGCTCCGTTTGAAACGACATAGCCGCTTCCGGTAATGTCGTTGTAACACGCAAAATAAATTAAACCGCCGCCATTTCCACCTGTACCACCTGTGTTAGATGCACTAATATTATTCACATGTCCTGCTCCTCCGCCTCCACCTAAAAATATTTTTCCCGTAGAATAATCTAAAGGTCTTCCTCCAAACCCTCCTTGATTTCTTCGGGCATCGCCACCCCAAGAGGCATTGCCGGGAGCAATACTTAGTGGGTTCAAATTGGCACTTGAAAAGCAATAGCCGCCTCTGCCACCTCCTGAAGAAACAACTGTTTCTCTGTTTGTGTATTCTAAAGCGTAAGCGGTGGAGTAAGTCGGACTAATTGTTCCTGTTCCTCTCCAGGCAGAAATATTTCCGGCGTTTGCACCTCCTGCTCCACCTGCATTGTGAGAATTTCCACCGCCACCACCGTTTGCCGGTGCACCTTTTGCATATTGTCCATTAAAATTAGTTTGATAATCAGTGACAGAACCTGCGATACTCTCTCCTTTAGCACCTCCTTCGTTTGCTCCTCCTCCGACATCAACGAATCTACCACCACCAAAGGCGCCGTTATTTGCAGCCTGTCCGCCGCGAAAACCTAAACCTGTTGCTGTTACGGTTCCATTAATGGTTGTGGTTCCTAAAACCTCGACAGAAATTACGCCACCTGTTTGCCCATTCCAAGCATCAGATGTTATCGAAGCGCCGGAATTAATTGTTAATGTATTATATCTTGGTACTCTAACTATCTGAACTTTTCCATTTGCGGTGTAGTTGTATTGCAGTCCACAATCAAAAACTATTTGAGATGAACTTGGCACAGCAAATACCTGAGCAAATTCAAAATTTCCTGCATTGTTGTAATTTAATATTTCGCCGTAGGTTGAATCTTGCCCGGGCACGGCAGTAAAAGTTTTTATTGTTGCACCTTGCATTTGAATTATCATCACCAAATCTCCGGCTTGCAGGTTTCCATTAAATCTATTATTGGTGTTTAAACTACTGTTAGCAACCGTTATCGTGGCGTCGCCGGCTGTGATGTTGTTTGATAAGGCTGTAAACTCATTAACAATTACGTTGGGATTTGTAACGACTAAAGCGCCATGTTTCCCTCTTTGTGCGTGAAGAGAATGAGTGGTAATGGCGAGAAAAAAAATTAAACTGGCTATTCTCAAAAGACATCTCATAGACTCAGACAAGTTAGTGATTTTTGAGTAGGAAATAAAATCGCATAAAAAATGCCGGCAACCACTCCGGCACTTTTTCGTAACTAATTGTTTAACCCTTAATTATGACATTTAGTTACAGTAATTTAATTTAATTTGAAAGGTGGAATTTTTCCTTCATTCATCAATTGAACACTTTTTTTCTTATGCTCTTCAAAATTACCGAATGCCAAAGCATCAAGCATTTCTCCTCTTGACATCTCAGGATTGCCCAACTCCTCACGAATTTGATTCGCGCATCTGTCGACATACTTTTCGAAGCGTTTTGGTGCCCACATGTATTCCTTCTTAGACTTATCTTTATCAGCCAAACTAATTGAGAACTCCTTCGGCAAACTTCCTTGGATTTTTGCCTTTACTTCAAGTCCTTCGTAAACTTTTGGTAACTGACGGTTGTCAAACAAAAACGGTTTAGTTATAACTATGACATGCTTTTTTCTCTTAGGATCAATCATTGATAATCCTTCAATTTTCAAACCTTTTTTCTTAAGGCTTCCAAACTTGCTTTCAAAACTCTTTAAAATCTCAAACATGGTTATAACTTTTGCGACTTCAAATATACTCACTAAATTGTTAATAAATTTATTTTTTAGACGAAAAAAAAATGATAGGGTATTATAGACAAGTCTACTTGTTTAAAAGGTATTCATAAAGTGTTCAGAATATATTAATAACCACACAACAATTTAATTATCAATAATTTAATAATTTTCTAATTTCATAACTAGTCCTAAGTTAAAATCAAGTTCTTATCGACGATTTCAAAATTTCACCAATAGCATATTAAATTTCTATGCTCTTTTCAATAAGTATATTATGTTGAATGTTAATCTTTTACAAGAAATCTGGATTAACAATAAAGCGACCCATCTACTTGAAAATAAATCTATCTTTGCAGCCAATTTTATGACAACGGCAGAAGAAATTAAAAGGCGCAAAACATTTGCCATCATTGCTCACCCGGATGCAGGTAAAACAACTCTTACAGAAAAGCTTTTATTATTTGGAGGTGCCATCCAAAGTGCTGGTGCAGTTAAATCAAACAAAATAAAAAAAACAACCACGAGTGACTTCATGGAAATTGAAAAACAGAGAGGGATTTCAGTTTCTACTTCCGTGATGGCATTCGAGTACAAAGATTTCAAAATAAACATTTTGGATACGCCGGGTCACGAAGACTTTGCTGAAGACACTTACAGAACACTTAGGGCAGTTGACAGTGTTATCATGGTAATTGATTGTGTTAAAGGGGTCGAACCGCAAACCAGAAAACTTTTGGAAGTGTGTCGTATGCGAAGTACACCGGTTATTGTCTTTATCAATAAATTGGATCGTGAAGGACAAAATCCGTTTGATTTACTAGATGAAATTGAAAGGGAATTAAAGATCAGGGTTCGCCCACTAACCTGGCCTATTGGAATAGGAAAGCAATTCAAGGGCGTGTACAATTTGGAAGAAAAAAACCTCAATATTTTTCAAGGAGAAAGCAAAACAACTGTAGAAGAAATTGTTACCATTAATGATATCACATCCAATGACTTGAATAAGAGTATTGGCGATTCTTTTGCAGAACAGCTAAGGGCTGATGTAGAATTAATTGATGGTGTTTACGACGAGTTTGACCGAAGCAGTTATTTAAACGCAGAAATAAGTCCTGTATTTTTTGGCAGCGCGGTTAATAATTTTGGCGTGAAAGAAATGCTGGATTGTTTTATACAAATTGCGCCTTATCCTAAATCGAGAGAATCAGACCAAGGTATTGTAAATCCTGACGATAAAAACTTTAGTGGTTTTATTTTCAAAATTCATGCAAACCTTGATCCTAAACATAGAGATAGAATCGCATTTCTAAGAATTGTTTCCGGTATCTTTAGAAGAAATACGTATTATCATAATGTGAGATTAGGGAAAGATTTGCGTTTTAGTAATCCTACCGCATTTATGGCTCAACAAAAATCGATTATAGACGAAGCTTACCCGGGAGATGTGGTTGGTTTGTATGATGCAGGTAACTTTAAGATTGGCGATACATTAACGGAAGGAAAAAAATTTCACTTTAAAGGCATTCCAAGTTTCTCTCCTGAATTATTTCGTTATGTAACGAATATGGATCCTATGAAAACCAAACAACTTCAAAAAGGACTTGAGCAGTTGACAGACGAAGGAGTTGCGCAATTATTCACAAAAAAAGTAGATGGAAGAAAAGTAATTGGAACTGTAGGTGCGCTTCAATTTGAGGTGATTCAGTTTCGCTTAAAAGAAGAATACAACGCAAGCGCCTCATTTGATCAAATAGATTTATATAAAGCACTCTGGATATCTTGTCCTGATAAGAAAAAATTGGATGAATTTATTGTTGACAGATCCAGTTTTATTGCATACGACAAAGAAGAAAAACCTGTTTTTTTAGCCGAAAGTGCCTGGATATTACAAATGGCGCAGGAAAAATTTCCGGATATTCAATTTCATACGAAAAGTGAATTTTAAAAAAATAATACTTTTTGCTTCCTCACTTTGTGCTTTCGAGCTATTTGCACAGAATTTTGATATTGAACAAACTGCACAATTAATCCGTCCAAGATTCAGAACTGAATCTAGATATACTTTTGATAGCAGGTTTACAGATACAGCCGGATTGTATAATTGTTTTGAAAACGCTGCCGGAATAACGTTTCCTATTAAGAGAAAATTTAAAACTGACATAAGTCTAAATCTAAGCAGCTTAAAACTCAAAGATATTTTCAAAAACAGTATTCGAATTAAGGCCTATGAAATATTAGGGTCAATAAAAGTTAGCAATAAACAACTGTTTTTGGGGTTTGACTCCGTGAAACACCGTTCTGTTCATTATGCTGCAGCCGGTTTAACAGGATTACATCTTACAAAAAAATATAGAATCTTCTTTTACTCAGTAAATGGAATCATACACGAGGAACAGTCCGTTATTTCTAAATTTTCTCCAAGGCTTTCATCAGTAATTGGTCAATACCATATCAGAGGCTTAAGAAAAAGTTTCTATTATGGTTTTTCTATGATTTATAGCGACAAACTCTTTGTACCGATACCATTTATTGGAGGCTCAGAACCAATAAATAATCAATTCTCCTTCCATTATTTACTTCCGGTGCAAGTTTCACTCCAATACAAACAGAAAAATACGTTTATTATTGTTGGTTCGAAACTAGATGGGCAGAGATTTGGTATCAATTATGGAAATATAAAATCCAACCTTAGCTACATTAATGCCGGTGCATTTGTGAATTTTAGGCATAGGTTTAGCAAAACCTTCCAAATACAAATTGAAAGCGGATACCTTTATTACCAAAATATCCGATTTGACGATGCTTATAAACAAATCAATAAATATCCTTTGTCAAATTCATTCTATGTCCAATTCAATTTAAATGTATTTTTAGGAAAAAGTTTATTGGAAAAAATCGTTGATCAGGTATTCTAAATAACAATGAAGAATTTTACATACATATCCGCCTTCTTCTTTATTACGTTTTTAATGAGTTGTACTGAGAAACCGGTGGCCGTTGAAAACAATGAAAAAGTTATTGCCAGTGTTGGGTCTTCTAAATTATATGAAACTGATTTTAATAATAATTTAATCAGAGGATATACACGGGAGGATAGTATTCTTTTTGCAAACAAGACCATTGAAAATTGGGCTATAGACGAATTGTTCTACAATGAAGCTAACAAGACATTAAACGAAGGAGAGAAAGGAATTGATAAAGAAGTTGAGGCTTATAGAAAATCACTTATTAATCATATTTATGAAACAAAACTTATAGAAAGTAATTTGGATACAGTGGTATCAGATGAGGAAATTGAATCATACTATAATCAATACCTGGATAATTTCATCCTGAAAGACAACATTGTTAAGGTAAACTATTTCAAAATACCAAGTCAATCTAAGGAAATTGGTAAAATGAAGAAATTCATTCATTCTACAGATAGTAAGTCAAAACAGCAATTAGAGTCACTTTGTCAGGAACACGCTGAAAATTACTTTTTAAATGATAGTATTTGGCTTCTTATTTACGATCTTCAGCGAGAAATTCCGAGTTTGAAAGAACAATTAGATTATAACACTTATAAAGGAAGAGTTATAGAATTTAATGATGATAACTCGTTTTATTACTTACAAATTAAAGACGTAAAAACTAAAAATACCTTATCGCCGCTTGGATATGAAAAAGCCAACATCAAAACCTTTATTCTTAATGCAAGAAAAGTGAAATTGATTAGCACCTATAAAACGCAATTACTGGAAAAGGCAAAAAAAGAAAAGGCATTTAAGATAAATTAAGACAAATTTGAATCCGAATTTTAATAAATACCTATTTTTACCAAATGCTATTTAGGCTATTAATATTTTTACCTTTAATTGGTTTATCACAAAGAAAAACAATTGATAAGGTTATTGGTGTTGTAGGGAAGTATCCAATACTCCTGAGTGATGTACAAAACGCTGTTTTATTACAAGAAAAAAATGACGAGCCTATTAACTCGTGTATGGCATTTGAACAGGTTATGTTTCAAAAACTTCTTGTTGCACAAGCTGATAGAGATAGCTTAACAGTTACTGATGACGAAGTTGAAAGTGAACTGAACAAGCGTTTAAATTACTATATCAATCAATTTGGAAGCGAAGAAAAATTGGAAGAATTTTATGGAAAGCGTACAAATGTGATTAAAGATGAATTTCGAAAAGATGTTGAGGAACAATTATTGGCTCAAAAAATGCAGCAAAAAATTGTACCTGATACCAAGCTTTCACCTGCAGAAATTAAACTCTATTATGAATCACTTCCTGAAGACAGCTTACCATTAATAAGCGCCGAGTATGAAATGCAGCAAATTGTTAGAAAACCACAATACAGTGAAGCAGCGAAAAAAGAAGCTAAAGCCAAAACAGAATCTTATAGAGACAGAGTTGCCGGAGGTGAAAGTATGTCTACACTATCAAGACTTTATAGTGAAGATCCGGGTTCAGCAAAAGAAGGAGGTTTAATTACCAATGTTTATCGCGGACAAATGACTCCTGAGTTTGAAGCCGTGGCATTCAGACTAAAAAGCGGAGAAGTTTCCAATGTCTTTGAAACGCCATATGGATTTCATTTTATTCAATTAGTGGCAAGAAAAGGCGATTTGTTAGACTTGAGACATATACTTGTTATTCCAAAAATGAGTAATGCCGACTATTACAGAAGTAAACTAAAGCTCGATTCTATTGTTGAATTAATCAATTCTAAACAAATAAGCTTTGAGGATGCTGTGGCAAAATACAGCGATGATAAAGAATCCGCTCAGAACAAAGGAATAATGATTAATCCGATGTCTGCCAGCACAAAGTGGACAGTTGAAGAAATTAGTCAGTTAGACCAAAAACTGGTTGTTACTCTAAATGAATTAAAGGTTGGTGAAATTAGTAAACCAATGGAGTATATGAATTATATCGACAACAAGCCGGCATTCAGAATTATTCGGTTAAAAAACAGAATAGAACCGCATAAAGCTAATTTAAAAGACGACTACCAAAAAATTTCACAGATGGCAATTCAAGAAAAAAACAAAGCCATACTAAAGGAATGGATTGTTAAGAGGTCTAAAATCACATATATTAAATTAGACAAAGAATACCAGGGCTGTCCTTTCGAACAAAATTGGTATTTCTCAAACTAAGAACGAATTATATTGTATTGTTTCAATACTATTAAGATCTCCTTTTTAAATACGAAGAATAGAATTAGAGCAAACAAAAAGAGTTGCAATCCGTACAAGCTCATTTCGTAAGTCGGGAAAAAATAAAACTGTAAAATATTCACCCCTAAATACAAGAATGGGATGAAATATATCTTAAAAAAATTAAACTCGTATTGAAAGATGCCACGAGTAAAAAAGAAAGAAAGCAGAACCTGAAGCACCTTTGTAATAACACCGGCAAAAAGCACCCCATAAAGACCAAAACTCGAAGCTGCAAAATATGTTGCAATTATTTGAAAAACTGCGCTTATTCCAAATATCTTTAAAAGATGGCCTGTGTATTTCGAGAACAATATTGTTGACAGGTAAAAATTCAATATGCTTCGTAAACCGTAACCTGCAGCGATTACACCTATATATGCAGATGCCTCATGAAAAGATGCCTTGGTAATTATTAATTTATACATTAATGGAATTGCAATGCAAAAAAGTATCAACATTAAAATATTTAAAGCTGTAAAAACATTAAAATATCGATTGCTATCCTGTGTTGTTTTGAGAACCTTCTGCTTGCTCCATATTTCATACAGCTTTGGAAAAATTACTGCCGATAAACTGTTTTGCAGAAATTCGATTCCAAAAAAACATTTTAAAACAAGATCATATGTATTCAAGTCTACCTTATCAATATAGGATTGCAACATGTATCTGTCTATCTGACCAAGTACCCAACCTGACAAAACATAAAAGACAAACGGAATACAGAACTGTTTTAATTCAGGCCAAAATTCCTTATTTAAAATGAACGTTCCTGATTTAACAAATATCCAATGTGCCAACAGAAAAATCAATGCCCCACTTAACAGTCGTCCATAAATCAGGCCTAAAATTGACTCCGGAAATAAATAGAGGCCTCCTATGGAAAGCACAAGCGTAGCTACAAAATTGATAAAGTTTACTATTAAGAAAAGTTTTGGTTTCTTCAGATAAATAAGACTATTTGTACATGTTTTAAAATAGGAATTAAAAAAAGCGGTTAATACAGCATAAAAGCCAAAAGGCCAATATTCCATTTGGTAATCACTTTTGAAAACAAGCGAAAACAAGGTATTTCCTAACAGAGAAGTTGGTATTATTACAATAGCGCCAATAATAAGTAAGAGTATAGATACAGTTCCTATAAATTGTTTCTGCTTTTGAGGTTCTTCATGAAGCTGAGTATACTTTACTCCAAAATAACTTTCTATCGAAAAGCTAAAGAGTATCTGAAATAGTAATGAAATACTAATATAAAATGCTACCTGCAAAAAATGTAAATCACTAAGAAAATTAGTATAGAATGGTAAAAGTATGATACTGGCCGCCATCGGGAGCGCACCTCCTAGTGTGTAAATAAATGAAGATTTTAAAAAGCCCTTACTAATCATACTATACTGTTAACGCATTAAATGAAATGTTAATGTGCTTAAAACATTTGTTTAACATTTTTTGAAAATAAGGATAATTGCCTTCTTACTATGTTGCCTTTTAGAGTATTTAATGACACCAAATTGTCGATAAGATGACTTATTTAGTAAATTTATGGCTTAATGCAGGCTTTAAGAAAAAATAAAACTATCCTATTCCTTACCAATTGGTATCCAACCTCATCTCAGCCGTTGAAGGGTATTTTTATCAAGAAGCATGTTCATTCTATTCTTGAAACTTCATATACTCCTGTTGTTTTGCATTTAACCTATGAAAATTCGACTAGTTTATATAAAAAGAACATTAGAAAATATAATGATGAAAAAGGTGTTCTAACGACACAAATCATTATACACACACGCTTCTTTAAATTATTTCATCTTTTATTGTTCCACCACAAACTGGTATTAAAAAACATTTCAAAACAAATAGCTAACGAGTATCAGCCAGCGCTAATACACTCAAATGTTTTATACCCTGCTGGAATCTGGGCCAATTATTTAAGCAGTATGTTGCAGATACCTTTCGTTCATACTGAGCACTGGAGCAAATTAGATAAGTTTCTCATTAAAAGTGCCTACAGAAAAAAAGGCCTTGTTTCGTTTCAAAATGCGAAATTTATTACAAGTGTTTCAAATTATTTAAAGAATAATATTTCGAAGTACACAGAGGCAGAAAAAATACGAATTGTACCGAACGTTATTGATACTTCAAAATTTTACTTCAAAGAAAAGTCAAAAGCAAATAGTGAAATAATGTTTTCTTGTGTAGCTCACTGGAACACACCTAAAAGACCGGATTTAATAATCAATTCTCTGAATGAATTTAGCATAAGACAAAGTCGCAAGATTATTTTAAATGTTGTTGGAAATGGACCATTGATTGAACCGTTTAAAAAAACGAAGTATAATATTCAAATCAATTTTCTTGGTGATTTAGATGCTGAGCAATTATCATTATTATACCAAACAAGTGATTATTTCATGCACGCTTCAAATATCGAAACATTTTCAATCGTAATAGCAGAAGCCCTTTCTTGTGGCACACCGGTTATTGCCTCTAATGTTGGCGCAATTCCTGAGTTGATAAATGAGGAGAACGGAATTGTTTGCGAGAACTCAGTTGAAAATTGGATTTCAGGACTTGAGGAATTAATTGGCGGAAAGTATGAGAATAAAAAGATATCCGTGGCAGCAGGAAAATACTCTTATAAAAAAATTGGAGAAGCCTTTGAGAAGCTGTACAAATCTGTTAACGAAAGTGATTAATCTTCTTCATTGAATTCTGAGAAACCATCACTATCTCCACCTCCAAACTCATCATTTTCAAACTCATCGGACTCCTCTTCTTCACCCTCTTCTCCTTCCAAACTATTTAAATCCTCATCTTCTATGCCCTCATCGTTCTCAACTGCACTATACGCTTCGTCGTCATTGAAATCGTCTCCAGCCTTAAGTAAATAAGCCAGTGCCAATTCAGGATTTAATTCCTCTTGCGGAGGAGTTACTTGTTTATACTGCCTTGGTGCCTTGCCTCCCGTTCTAACACAGACAGGGTAATTAACCTTAGGATCTTCATTGGCAATTTTAAGCATCTCTATTAAAAATGTCCATTGAACTTCAGGATCAAAAACATACACGAACCTCTGATGAGGCTGTTCAATAAACTTCGCGATTTTCACTTCTTTCATTAAGTGCTTTTTGGCAATTTTATTTCTTATATCATCTTCATTCAATGCCAAATCCTCTTTTCTTAGAGTTATTTCTTCGCCCTTTCTCCAATAATCATCACTTGTAAAAAAAGAAGCCGCATGTTTTTTATCAAACTTAAACGCCTCTTGAATAGCTTCATGAAACATTTCAAAATTCTGTGAAGCCTTTATATCGATATCTCTGTAGATATCTTCATTTTCCTCAAGACAAACTCTGAATCTATAAATAGCCATTCTTTACTTTTTTGTTTGATAAATTGGGTTTTTTGCCAAACCAAGTTTATTAAAAAAATGCGTGAGGGATGTCCCTAATACGCCAAATCCGTATTTCATACTTCTTCTGAAGTTAATGCTACTTGCCTCGGGGAAATATTTCGTAGGGCAGGTAACCTCAGCAATTTCAAAACCTGCATAAAATATTTGAGATATCATTTGATTATCAAACACAAAATCATCAGAGTTTGCGTGATAATTAATCGTAGTTAAGACTTCTCTGTTAAACGCACGGTAACCTGTATGGTACTCTGATAATTTTTGATTAATCAAAACATTTTGAGAGAATGTCAACATACGATTGAAAATATACTTATACATTGGCATTCCTCCTTTTAGAGCACCTTTTCCAAGTATTCTAGAGCCAAAGGCAACAGGATATAATTCATTGGCAATTAAATAGCTTAAACTATGAATTAATTTCGGAGTGTACTGATAATCCGGATGAAGCATTATTACAATTTCTGCTCCTAAATCCAAAGCTTTATCATAACAAGTCTTTTGGTTGCCACCGTAACCTTTATTCTTTTCATGAGAGATAACATGCTGAATACCCAGCCCTTTTGCAACCTCTACTGTATTATCCTTACTACAATCATCAACCAAAACCACATCATCTACAATGTCGAATGGAATCTCATCGTAGGTCTTTTTAAGCGTTAATGCTGCATTGTAGGCAGGCAGAACCACAACTATTTTTTTACCGTTAATCATACCTTCCAAAAATAACAAACATTATGAAAATAATGGCTATTTTATTGGGAATAAAACTTATTTTTATTTGATTATTTTGGGCTTAAAAAAATTACATAAATTACTGCTTAGCAGCTTTATACCACCTTTCATTGCAACTTTATTTGTTAGCGTTTTTTTATTTTTTTTAGTACAAATTGTAATCACATATTTAGATGATTTCATTGGAAAAGGGCTCAAAACAATTGATTTATTATCTCTTTTCTTTTATGCGTGGGTAGCAATAATCCCCCAATGTATTCCACTGGCAGTTCTTCTTGCGTCAATTATGAGTTTCGGTAATTTAGCAGAAAATTATGAATTAGCTGCAATGAAGTCTTCCGGACTCTCGCTGTTCAGAATTATGAAACCATTGGTGGTTACCATTTTGATTCTTGCCGGACTCACTTTTCTTTTCAATAATTTTATTTTGCCAACCGTCCACCTGAAATCATCCGCATTGCTTTACGACATCCGACAGAAGAAACCATCTGTAAACATTAAAGAAGGGATTTTTTACAACAAGATTGACAATTATGCCATCAGAATTGGTTCAAAATCGAAGAACAAAGACACCCTGAAAAACATTATTATATACGACCATAGCGCAAACGTTGGAAATAATGTTCAGATTTATGCTGAGTCTGCAAAGATGACAACCACGTCCGACACTAATCAGTTGGTTCTTATTCTAAATAATGGAAATAGATATGAAACATTAGAAAATACAGAAAATCAGAGAAAAACTAAAACCCTAAGCATTCTGAATTTTAAAACGCTTCAGGTAAACATTGATCTTTCCGAATTTAAAATGAAGCGTACAGACGAAAAATTATTTAAGGGGCATGAAGAAATGATGAACATCTGGCAAATTGATTCTGTTGCTGATTCAACGAATAGAGTGTTAAAGAACCTGAGTAAACAACTTAATACACATATGGCGTCTTACATGTTTCCGAGATTAGCCTATGTCAAATACGATTCTATTGATAAATATCCAATTACAACATTTGATTCAATAATTAAAAAATCAAGTAAAGAAAATGCAGAGCGTGTTTTCGAATATGCTCTCAATATTACTCGAAATAATATTGGTATGTTTGAAAATAGCCTTAATCAAAGAAATAATGAAGAGTATTCTTTGCTGGCATTGGAAGTAGAATGGCATAAAAAAATTGTGGTTTCCTTTGCATGTATTATCCTGTTTTTCATTGGAGCGCCATTAGGGGCTATAATAAGGAAAGGAGGATTAGGTCTTCCAGTTGTAACTTCTGTATTTTTCTTTTTGTTATATTATATTCTTACAGAAGCATTCTTAGCTGTAGCCATGGAAGGTCAAATGCCACCTTGGCAGGCCTTATGGGCTCCTCCTGCAATATTTCTTCCACTGAGTATCTTTCTAACATATAAAGCTGCGAATGACTCTGCACTATTTGATATTTCACAGCTATATATCATTTTTAGCAAAATCACTTCGCGTTTTAAGAAATGAGAATATTAATGATTTGTAATAAAGCCCCGTATCCTGCTAATGATGGCAGTAGTATTGCAATTTACAATATGGCTAAAGGTCTGTTAGAAAATAACGTAGATGTTGATTTACTTGCCATTAATACAAAAAAACATTTCAAACCAGATAATAATGTACCTGACAAATTCAAAACAGATACAAATTACCAATCGGTTTTCCATAATACTAATACAAGCCTAATCGGCGCTTTTTTAAATTTATTCTCACGCCAATCTTACTTTGTGAGTAGATTCTTATTCGAAAATTTTGGGGAAGAGTTAAAGCAAAAATTAAAGCTCAACAAATACGATATAATCCAAATCGAGGGATTATTTATGGCAGTTTATATCCCTTTAATTAAAAAAATTAGTTCTGCTAAAATTGTGCTTAGAGCTCACAATATTGAGCATGTGATTTGGGAAAGACATATTCAAAATGAAAAAAACATTCTTAAAAAATGGTATTTAAATTTGCAAAATAAAAGGCTTAAACATTTTGAAACAGATATTTTAAATAGTGTAGATGCAGTTGTAACAATTACAACAGAAGATGAAAAATATATAAGAGATAAATTCCCAAGTCAAAATATTACTACTGCTATAACTGGTATCAGTTTGTCAGATTATCCTTTAGCACAAAAAAGTGCAGAACCAAATACCGTTTTTTATTTTGGCTCAATGGACTGGCTTCCGAATCAAGAAGCAGTTGAATGGTTTGTAAGCAATTGCTGGCAGAAAATAAAACAAGAAATTCCATCCGCTAAATTTATCATTGCAGGAAGAAACATGCCTGAGAGAATAAAAGCACTTGAAGCCAACGGCATCAAATGCGTTGAAAATGTAGCTGATAAAAACGAATTTTATCACACCTATCAATTGATGATTGTGCCTTTATTGTCGGGAAGCGGTTTGAGAATTAAAATAATAGAAGGAATGGCATTTGGCAAGACAATTGTTTCTACCTCCCTTGGTGCAGAAGGAATTCCTGTCAATAACGGCCACGAGGTAATTATTGCCGACTCGGCTGATGAAATAGTAAAAGCTGTTGTTAATTTATTGACTAATCATCAGGAATTTGAAAAAATTGGCTTGAATGCCAGACAATTCGCTGAAAAAAATTTCGTTAATAAAAACATCGTTGGCCATCTTACAAACTTTTATACGCAGTTACTAAAATGACAATAATACTATATATAATAATTATTGTTTGCATTCTGGCAGTACTCCATACATATGTTATATATCCGTCATTTTTAAAACTTGTTCCACAAAAGACATTAATTTACGAAGAAGAAAAACTAAATGCCATTTCGGTTATAATGGCAGCCTACAATGAAGAAAAGGTAATAGGTGAAAAAATACAAAGTATTTTAAATAGCGATTATCCTATGGAACTAGTCACTGTTTATGTTGGTTCTGATGCCTCAACAGATAGAACTAATGAAATAGTAAAATCACTATCAAAAAAGAATGCAAACATAAAGTTGGTTGAATTCGGCGGACGATCCGGTAAATCTGCCATCATAAACCAATTAGCAGAAAAGAGCCAAGATGAAATACTTATTCTAACGGATGCGAATGTAATATTCGATAAACAGACAATTAAAAATTTAAACCGTCACTTTATAGACACCAAAGTTCATCAAGTTGCCGCAAATATTTGTAAAATCTCAGAAAAGAATATTAAAATACAAGGTGTAGAGAAGAAGTATATTCAAAGAGAAAACCATATGAAAAAAGCCGAAAGCGATTTGTGGGAAATTGTTATTGGAGCAGAAGGTGGTTGCTATGCGATTAGAAAAAACAAATATATTCCTGTCCCAAAAAACTTTTTTATGGATGACTTTTTTATTACCATGGGCGTATTACAAAATGGCGGAAAGGTATTATTCGATCATGAAGCAGTTTGTTATGAGGACGTCCCATCAGAATCTCAGGAAGAATTTAAAAGAAAAATCAGGATTTCGATTGGTAATTTTCAAAACCTAAAAACCTATAAAAAATTACTTTGGCCATTCTGGAAAGGATTAGGCTTTGCATTCCTTTCTCACAAAGTATTAAGATGGTACACGCCCTTCTTTTTACTAATCTTATATTTTTCCAGTTTAATTTTAAGTTATAGTTCACAATTATTTTTAGTCTTTACATTATTTCAGTTGATTCTTTTAGCCTCTCCCATTCTACTTCGATTTAATTTGAATTTTAAGCCGGCATTATTTATTGCACATTTTTACAATATGAATTATGCCCTTCTTAAAGGATTTATTGAGTTCAAAAAAGGCGTTAAATCTAACATTTGGCAACCTACAAAAAGAAATGCATAAGAATCGCTACATAATATTAATACACATCGCAATTTTATTGGTTTGTAATTATTCTTTCTCTCAAACAAAAAAGACTGAGCCAAAAAAGAAAAAAACAACAACAATAAATATTAAACAAGCCGATTATTTGACTTTTGATAAATCAAAATCAGATGCTCAGATATTAAAAGGCAATGTGATTTGTGAACACGAAGGAGCATTACTGTATTGCGACAGTGCGCTATTATTTTCCAGTAAAAGAATGGAAGCGGGCGGAAACATTAGAATAGTCAAGGGTGATAGCATAACAGTTACAGGAGATAAACTCTTTTATGATGCAAACACAAAATTAGCTGCATTAGAAGGGAATGTTGTCTGCGTTGAAAAAGACATGACTTTAAAAACTCCCATACTAACTTTTGATATTACAAATTCAATTGCCAGTTATTACAATGGCGGAACCATAGTAAACAAAGACAACACTTTAAGTAGCAAGAATGGACATTATTATTCTTCAGGAAAAGATCTTTATTTCCATTATGATGTTGAGCTTGTAAATCCGGATTATAAAATGAAAAGTGATACTTTGAGATATAACGTTTCAAATAAAACTTCCTATTTCTACGGCCCAAGTATCATTATAAGTAAGGAAGATTACATTTATTGTGAAAATGGTTATTATAATACAGACCAAGAAATCGCCTCATTTAACAAGAATGCACTTTTGGTAACGAAAAACCAAAAATTAAGAGGAGATAGTTTATATTACGACAGGTTGAATCAATTTGGAAAAGCCTATAATAATGTAAGTTTGGTGGACACATCTCAAAAATCCATTTTATATGGCAATTATATTGAATATCATCAAAAGAATTCTGAGGCATTTGTAACAGACAAGGCCTTATACGCCTACTTATTTGAAAAAGACACTTTGTTTTTGCATGCAGACACTTTATTTCATAAAGACATTGACAGTGTCACAAATTACTTAAGAGCTTTTCGTAATGTGAAAATATTCAAAACTGATTTGCAAGCAGTATGTGACTCTGCTAATTTTAATGGCTTAGATTCTTTGCTCAAGTTATATAACAACCCTATTATTTGGTCTAATAATTCTCAAGGTACTGGTTCGTTGATTCAAATAAAAATGGCAGAAAAATCAATTCGGTCGTTTGAGCTAATAAAAAATGCTTTTTTAATAAACAATACTGACACTGTAAATAAAAAATACAACCAAATGAGTTGTCAGAAAATTGAAGCTTTTTTTGAAAATGACACCATTCGTTCTGCTTTTTTAAGAGGAAATGTTGAGATGTTGTATTATGTAAAGAATGAAAACAAGTGGACCGGATTAAACAATACTATTTGTAGTCAAGTTAATGCTTACTTTAAAATTGAAGAGATTCATAAGACCACCTTGCTTAGTAAACCCAAGGGCACAATAAAGCCAATGCTCGAACTAAAAGAAGAAGATCTTTACTTGAAAGGCTTCAATTGGATGCCTAATAAACGTCCGAAATCAAAATCAGAAGTGTTTGATAATTAAATTTGAAATTAAAAAGGCCCTTTAAAAAGGGCCTTTATTGTTATTGTTTAATAAACTTAATTGTCTTGAGTTTTTGATCCTCTTGTTTTAAGGTAATAAAGTAAATGCCGTTTGATAATTCAGATGCATTTATTAAATAATTCTTGCTATTTATTACATTCTTGATAATTACTCTACCTATAGCATCTGTTAATTCATAGCTAAGTTCAATTCCTTCGATAAATGCATTCTGCAAATAGATATTACCTGATGAAGGATTTGGATAAATCACCATGTTTGAAACAACTGAATTGATTTCATTTAATCCGGTACAATCTGCTACTGTCATTACAATACTGTCATTTCCATTACAACCATTTCCATCAGTCACGTTATAATACACCATGAAAGTTCCTGTTCCAACAGCAGGATCGAATGAATTTCCACTTACTCCATTTCCTGAAAATGTGCCTCCGGCAGGTGAGGCTGATAAGTTAACTGTACCGCTTTGACGACAAACCTCTGAAGACGATAAATTAAACTGAATTGCTGGATTTGGATTTACAGTAGCCGTCACCGGTGTAGCGCCACTTTTGCAATCTTCTTTTTGCACTTTCCAGTTATATGACCAATAGTAGTAAGAGTTTCCTGCGCTGGACCCTGTGATAGAAACAAATCCACCAACATTGTATGGGTAATTTGTGTTAGAATTTGTTCTATACATATCGCTGGCTGAGGAGCCACTTAAACCTAACTGATAGGCCGAACCCGGTGTTAATGGAAAATTAAGGTTTATTGTATTTGCGCCTACTGATAAATTAATTACTGTTGAAGAAAGTACTGCACTGGAAGAATTCCTCAATTCAAAAGTTCTATTTCCGGCACTATTTGCATACACAACTACAGATTGCAAAGTTCCTGATTCGGCAACATCAAAAATCAAGTAATGAGCTGAATTAGTAAGAAATCCACCATTTACATTATTAGGAATTCCTCCAAAAGCCGGTGCATTAGGCACAGAATTAACGACATAATAAGTTGTGGAGTTCGAAAGATTTGGAGTTGTGTAAACGGTACCTGAATTGACAAGGTTCGTTAGTGTACTGTTTGAGTACCAATTCAAGTTACCACTTCCACTTGCTGTTAAGGTCATGACGCCTGACTGACAAACCTTATCACCAATTGCAGTAGGAGCACTTGGTGCATTCACTGTAATATAAGCTGTTTTTGTAATACTATCAGACAAGCTTTGACAACCGACAGCTTTTAATTTCACCGCATAAACACCATTAGCCGTATAAGAATGAACAGGGTTCGTTGAAGTTGACAAAGCTGAATTATCACCAAAATCCCAAGTGTACGTTACACCATTTGCTGTGTTATTATTGAAAGATACTTGCGCAGGGATGTTACATAAGTTAGTTGCATTAGCGTCAAAATCAGGATTAATAGCAGCCGGAGAATAAGCTGCACCAACTCCGACAGCATACCAAGCGTTAGTTGTTTCAATTACCTCATTGCTACATGCACCAAATAAATCTTTAGCCGCTTGAATTGACAAAATTCTTGCATTCGCATAATTTGTACTAGGTGTATAATATATTGTATTAGCTCTAAAAGCTATTCTAGCAGCATTAATCATACCGATACTATTCACTGTATATGAATTAGAAATATCATTCGTTCCAGTTGCACCCGCCGATAAGCAATAGAACCAATAATTACTTACCCCACTGTTTGTATGAACTCCTCCATTGTCATTGGTACCTGTATACCAATATTGTCCTTGATAGGTGTGTGGATCACTGAATAACTTAGGATTCTGCATATTTCTAATACCATTTCCACTTGGTGTCATATCCTGACCGATTTTCCAATCCCAATTACTCGGGCGCCCATAATTTTCAACCAGAGTCCCGAATATATCAGAGTAACTTTCATTTAATGCACCTGACTCGTAACTGTAAATTAAACCTGAAGTATTCGAGGTTAATCCATGTGTAATTTCATGTCCACAAACATCCAATGCAGTTAAAATTGTAAATGTAGAGCCATTCCCGTCTCCATACGTCATTCTTTGGCCATCCCAAAAAGCATTATTATAATTTGTATTGTAATGCACATAACTCAACAACTTAAAACCATTTCCATCAATACTATTTCTATTATGTTGATTGAAAAAATAATCATATGTA
>JBFWYJ010000003.1:0-28473 GCA_050186555.1 Bacteroidia bacterium | reverse complement strand
ACCACCGCTATCCGGGATTAATCCTATTTTGCTGAATGCCTGAATAAATGAAGACGAATTTGAAGCTATAACAACATCACAAGCCAATGCAATGTTTGCTCCGGCACCTGCTGCAACACCGTTAACAGCACAAACAACAGGTTTTTCAAGTTTTCTTATAGCAAGTATGATAGGATTATAATGTTCTGTAACTATTCTCTCAATTCCCGGACCATTTGGATCAATTGCTTCAGCCAAATCTTGTCCGGCGCAGAATGCTTTACCATTTCCTGTTAGTAATACAGCTCTTACACTTTTTTCCTTATTTGCTTTTTCCAATTGGCTGATTAATTCCAGAGCCATTTCTCTGTTAAAGCTATTGAATTTGTCAGGGCGATTTAATGTAAGTTTCAATACACCATTTTCTTGTTTTGATTCTATAAAACTCATGATTTTCCTATATGATTAAATAAATGCTAGTCTTATTCTGAAAGCGAAATTACACATTCTACAAATCAAGACTTAGCTGATTCGAAGCTTTTTGAAGAATTTCAAAAGCGTTTTCTGCCATTAAATTTTCTTTATCTAAAGTTGGGTTAATCTCAACCATTTCAAAAGCACATATTTTCTTACTTCTCATGAGGTAGTAAATCAGATTACCGGCTTCTTTTTCTGTGATACCATTTGGGACAGGTGTTCCGGTACCAGAGCTTATTCTGCTATCCATGCTATCTACATCAAAACTCACATAAATCAAATCGCAATGGTCAAGATAATTTAGTGCTTCAATAGCTATTCTTTCAACAGCCTTTTTACGAATTTCCGGTAAAGCGAAAACACGAACTTTATTTTTCTTTATTAGATAATCCTCTTGTGGTTCATAATCACGGAGGGCAATAAACACCAAATCATTGTAATGAACCTTGGGACAAATGTTTCCGATATTCTTTAGTCTTTCCCAATATTCAATTGTTTCATCATCAGGCTTATTTTGTTGTCTGTCCTTATTATCTTCTCCTAAAACACAGGCAATTGGCATGCCGTGCATGTTGCCCGAAGGTGTAGTGTAAGGACTGTGCAAGTCGGCATGAGCATCAATCCAAACTACTCCGAGCTTCTTGTCAGGGTATGCCATACGTATTCCGCTTATGGTTCCAAGTGCTGAACTATGGTCGCCGGCTAAGACAATTGGTATTTCGTTCTTGACCAAAGTTTTACTAATTTCTTTAGCAATTCTCTCATTTAAATTATATATACCCTTAATTCTTTTTGCATAATCATGCACGACAGGCTCCAGAAGTAGCTGATTTTCAGTAGGAATCTCAATTGACTTGTACTTTTTAAAAAAAGGGCTTCCAAAATCCAACGCAGCAATTTTAATTGCATCTATACCCATACTGGAGCCTCTTGTTCCAGCTCCCAATTCACTTTTAACTTCAATAATTCTTATTGCGTTCGAGACTTTTTTCATAAAATCTTTCAAATAAAGGTTTAAATTTGCCAATCTAACTCACTTACATTGGTTCAAAAATTCCAATCTAAGTTACTTACATGGATGAAAAATGGATAATTCGTATTCAAACTTGATACATCAAACCTTTAATTTTCCTCAAGAAGGATTTGAAATAAAGGATAATGAGCTGTATTTCAATGACATACCATTAATGTCGATTATTAAGCAGTATGGCACACCCTTAAGGATTACTTATCTCCCCAAGATAGGTTCTCAGATTCAAAAAGCCAAGCGTTTGTTTCATGTAGCAATGGCAAAAGCAGACTATCAAGGCAAGTACATTTATTGCTACTGTACCAAAAGTTCTCACTTTAGTTTTGTGCTTGATGAAGTGTTAAAAAATGATGTACACATTGAAACTTCATCGGCATTCGACATCCATATAATCAAAGAACAGTTCGAAAAAAAGGCGCTTGATAAAGATACATATATTATTTGTAATGGCTATAAACGCTTAGCTTACAAACAAAATATCACAGAATTATTGAATGAAGGATTTAATGTAATTCCGGTTTTGGATCATTTAAACGAGATTGATTATTACAAGAAGCATGCTAAGTGCGCTAAAGTTCAATTAGGAATTCGGATAAGTACGGAGGAAGAACCTTCTTTTGCATTTTATACTTCCAGATTAGGCATCAGAGACGTAGATATTATTAATCTTTACAAAGAAAAAATACAGAGTGATCCAAAGTTTGAATTAAAATTGTTGCATTTCTTTATTAATACCGGCATTAAGGATACCATTTATTATTGGACGGAATTAAATAAATGTTTAAATATTTATAAATCATTAAGAGAAATTTGTCCAACACTTGACTCATTAAATATTGGTGGCGGAATGCCAATACGAACTTCTCTTGGCTTTGACTACGATTATGAATACATCATTGAAGAAATCATTTCGCAAATAAAATTGTTCTGCACAGAACATGATTTACCGGAACCAAATATTTTCACAGAATTTGGTTCGTTTACGGTTGGGGAAAGTGGCGCCACGCTCTATAGTATTATTGACCAAAAGAAACAAAACGACAGAGAAACATGGTATATGATAGACAGTTCGTTTATCACTACTTTGCCGGACACCTGGGGGATAAATCAAAGATTTATACTACTAGCTATTAATCATTGGGATAAAAAATATTATCCTGTTAATCTTGGCGGATTAACTTGCGATAGTATGGATTACTATAATACAGAAGCCCATGTAAACCAAGTGTTTTTACCGGAAATCGAAAACAACCAGAAAGAGCCTCAATATATTGGATTCTTTCATACCGGTGCATATCAAGAATCATTAAGTGGTTATGGCGGAACGCAGCATTGCTTAATTCCAGCGCCAAAACATGTATTGATAGACAGAGACGAAGATGGAGAAATCTCTACAAGACTTTTTGCGAAGGAACAAAGTTACAAGAGTATGCTAAAAATTTTGGGGTATTAGTTTAACTCATTAATTCGATACGAAATGTGGTGCCGCTTCCTATTGTACTTTCTGCTACATATAGTTTTCCTTCATGATAATTCTCAATAATTCTTTTACACAAACTTAACCCTAAACCCCAGCCTCTCTGTTTAGTTGTGTAACCAGGCTTAAACACCTCTTTGAATTTCGTTTTCGGAATACCTTTTCCTGTATCTGTTATATCAATTACTACTTTTTCAGGAAGTTCTTTTAAAATAATAGTTAATGAGCCCTTCCCGTCCATAGCATCTATAGCATTCTTGCAAATATTTTCAATAACCCACTCAAACAACGGTGCTGATAAACTAACATTAACAATATGGTCAGGTAAACTAACTTTGTAAGTAACATTTTTTGATGTTCTGCTTTTTAAATAAGCGATTGTGCTTTCAATTAAATGATTCAAATCGGTTTCTTTAAGCGTTGGTTGAGAGCCAATTTTGGAAAAACGTTCGGTAATGGTACTTAATCGTTCTACATCACTTTTCATTTCCTTAATAATTGCTTCATCAACTCCTAATTGTTGCAAATGCTCATTCCAAGCCATTAACGATGACAGAGGTGTTCCGAGTTGATGTGCCGTTTCTTTACTCATGCCAACCCAAACTTGGTCTTGCTCGGCTTTTCTAGCCGTACTAAATAAAATATATGCAATCAACAAAAACAAACCTATTACACCAAATTGCACATAAGGATAGTACTTCAGCCTTGTTAACACATTGGATTGAGCATAAAAGATATAATGTATTGTACCATCGCCTAAATCAATTTCCAGTGGTGGATTTTGATTTTCTAATTCTAATACTAATTCATGAATTGATGCTTTACTAGATACTTTTATTGAATCAATACCACCATATGCAAGAATCTGTTGTTTTAAACTATCCGTATAAATTACCGGAACATCAGCTGAATTAAGTGCAACTTCAGTAATAAACGATTTAATCAAGCTATCAAATACCAATTTGATGTCATTAAAAACTCTTGAATCTTTGTAATATAAATATTGTCTGGTTTTCTTGTCAACTTGAATTTCTACAGGCGGATACTGTTGTTTCATTTGTTGCAATTGTTCCTGCATGTAGTGATCGTCTTTTTCTAACTCCGCATCAAAATTTCTTTTTGCTAATATTTTACCGGACTCATCGGAAAGTATTACTGGCACAGTAGTATTGTCTTGTAAAACGTAAAGAAGAAAATCAAAACTACTATTGTCTTTTGTAAGTTGCTCTGTTGTTTTAGCATACAATACCGCCTTCTTTCGCTCTTCATCTTTCATTTTTTCGAAAAGCTGATTTGTAAACCTAACTAAGTTTGCTTTCTTCTGAATCGCTTCCGCCCAAAGTTTAACCTTCCTTCTTTCGTCTGCCGCTATCTGTTTCACTAAATTATTCGTGTACCAAAGTGAGCTTAATACAATAAGAAATGCAGCAAGTGCTAGAAGCCATTTCCATTGTTGCTTTTTAGAATATATGCTTTTGCTCGACAATTGTAATACCTAAACGAAATCTTACTGAAATTATTTTGGTCTATAAACCAAAAAAACCTCAAAAATGAGGTTTAATTTCTTAATGGTGATGCCCTCCGGGCCCGTGCACGTGGCCGTGATCCAATTCTTCCGAGGTTGCTTCTCGAACTTCTAAAATTTCTCCGACAAAATGTAAATCTTGTCCCGCAAGAGGATGATTGAAATCCATACGCACATGTTTTTCTTCTACAGATAGTACCTTTCCTATTAGCCGGTTTCCATCAGCATCATGCATTTCAATATCATTTCCTTCCTTTACACGTTTATCATCGAAATTACCATCAACAATAAATGCCTCGCGTTGAATGTTAATTATATAATCCTGTTCTACTTTTCCGTATGCGTTATCAGCTTTAATATGAAAATCGAACTTATCTCCTTTTTCTTTGTTTTCCAGGTTTTTTTCGAACTCCGGTAATAATTCACTAACGCCATAAATAAACGTGAAAGGATGTTCATCTGTAGTTTGTTCAACTAATTGTTCCACTCCTCCATTTTCACTGGCTGATAGATTGTATTGTACTATGGCCACTTTGTTTTCTGAAATCTTCATGTTTTATTTTTAAAAAATTAAAAGCCATTCGAAACCGAATGGCTATAGTACAAATATAATAAATTAAATTTCAAATTTAATACCCTGAGCCAAAGGCAAGGTAGTGCCGTAGTTTACAGTATTTGTTTGTCTTCTCATATAGGCTTTCCAAGCATCTGATCCGCTTTCTCTTCCTCCTCCAGTTTCTTTCTCTCCGCCAAAAGCTCCACCAATTTCTGCTCCACTGGTTCCGATGTTAACATTTGCAATTCCACAATCACTTCCGTTTGGACTTAAAAACAATTCGGCCTCCCGGATATTGGTAGTCATAATAGCGCTTGACAAACCTTGTGGTACAGCATTTTGCATGGCGATTGCCTCTTCCAATTCCGAATACTTTAATAAATATAGTATTGGCGCAAATGTTTCATGTTGCACAATTTCCATTTCGTTTCTTGCTTCAACAATACATGGTTTAACATAGCAACCGCTTTCATAATTTTTGCCATCAAGCACACCGCCTGGCACAACAATCTTTCCTCCTTCGGCAATGGCGCGTTCAATACTATTCATATAAGCTTTTACAGCATCTTTGTCTATTAACGGCCCAACATGATTTCCTTCATCTAAAGGATTACCAATTTTTAGTTGTCCGTAAGCCTTTATCATAGCATCTTTTACCTTATCATAAATGCTTTCATGAATTATTAATCTTCTGGTTGAAGTACATCTTTGTCCGGCTGTTCCAACTGCTCCAAACACAGCACCAATAACAGTCATATTAATATCCGCATTTGGCGTAATGATGATGGCGTTATTTCCTCCTAATTCCAAAATGGATTTTCCAAATCTTTCAGCTACAGTCGCTCCAACTATCTTGCCCATTCTTGTAGAACCAGTTGCAGAAATTAATGCTACATGTGGGTCTTTAGTTAATAATTCTCCCACTTCATAATTGCCATTAACAATACAAGAGATTCCGTCCGGTAAATTATTCTCTTTTGCAACCTCATTCCAGATATTTTGACAGGCAATTGAGCATAAAGGCACTTTCTCAGAAGGCTTCCAAATACAAGTGTTTCCGCAAATCCACGCCAGTGCAGTATTCCAACTCCATACAGCAACCGGAAAATTAAACGCTGAAATAATTCCAACCACTCCTAGCGGGTGCCATTGTTCCATCATTCTGTGATTTACTCTTTCGCTTTGAATAGTTAACCCATATAGCTGTCTGGACAAACCAACTGCGAAATCACATATATCAATCATTTCTTGCACTTCGCCTAATCCTTCCTGCAAAGATTTACCCATTTCATATGAAACTAATTTTCCAAGCTCATCTTTTTTCTCTCTCAATTTGTTTCCAAATTGTCTAACAATCTCTCCGCGCTTTGGCGCAGGAATATTTCTCCATGTTTTTTGCGCCTCAGATGCAGCACTGATTACTTTCTGATAATCTGCTTTTGTAGTGCTTCTAACCTTAGCAATTAATTTCCCATCTACCGGGCTATATGATTCTATTTCTTCACCTGAAGAAAACCATTTTGCTCCGGTACTGGTTCCCTCATTTAATTCATTTACACCTAATGATTTAAGAATGTTTTTCATAAAATCTCATATTAAAGTTGCAAAGATAGAAACTATAAGCAATACGGTGTGTTCAAAAGTAAATTTGATGATAAAAGTTAATAAATCGCAACCTTCATCTCTATGAGCCATGGTTGCTTTGTAAATGGCAAGTTAAGGTTGTATAAACTAAAGTTTACTGTTTTAAAAAAAACACTCTACATCTTAAATATTTAGTAATGTACGCTAATAATTAGTTGCAATTCATTAACTAATCCTTAATTAAGAGGAAAGCCTCTTGATATCAAATTTGTAAAACGAATTTGATGAAGCAATTTTATAAAACAATCGTTCTATCTGACATTCATCTTGGAATAAAAGCAAGTAAAGCGAAGCAAGTAGTAGATTTTTTGAAAAATCACAAATGCGAAACACTTATACTAAATGGAGATATCATCGATGGTTGGCAATTAAGAAAGAACGGTAAGTGGAAGAAACAACACAGCAATTTCTTTAAATACATTATAAACTTAGTAGTAAAAAGCAAATGTGATGAGATTATTTATTTAAGAGGCAATCATGATGACTTCTTAGATGAGATCTTACCATTTGCTTTAGGAAATTTTAAAATCAAACGTCATCATATTCACTATGGTGTAAATCGAAAATATTTTGTAACGCATGGAGATATTTTCGATACTGTAACCACTAAATTGAGTTGGTTAGCTAAACTTGGCGATGTTGGTTACACTTTCCTGCTTTGGCTCAACAGACATTACAATTCTTATCGGGAAAAAAGAGGAATGCCATATTACTCTTTATCGCAAGCAGTTAAAGCGAAAGTAAAGTCGGCAGTTTCCTTTATTTCAGATTATGAAAATGAATTAGCAAAAGTTGCAAAAGCCAGGAAATGTCATGGAATTATCTGCGGTCATATCCACCAACCTGCCATTAAGTTAATTAATGGTATTGAGTATTTAAATTCAGGCGATTGGGTTGAAAGTTTGTCTGCTTTGGTCGAAACAGTAGAAGGCGAATGGAAAATTATTTACTACAATGAATGGTTAGCAGAAAGAAATGCTTCAAAAACAGTCAGAGATTCCATGCCAGTTATGCAAAAAGTGAACTTATCTGACGACTTGCCCAATGGTGTAATACTAAATCAAGCCTTATGACAAAAAAATATATGCTGGTTGTTCAGGGCGAAGGCCGTGGACACATGACTCAAGCTATTAGCATGTACGATATGTTAATTGAACAAGGAAATGACGTTCCTATTGTTGTAGTTGGAAGCAGTGGTAGAAGAGAAATTCCCGCATTCTTTTATGAAAAAGTGAAAACAAAAATTGTAACGGTTCCCAGTCCGAATTTTATTACGGATAAAAAGAACAAGAGTATTAACATCTCTAAAACACTTCTGCACAACATAAAAAATTACAAGCTGTACAAAGAGAGTATGTCAACTCTGGATCTATTAATTAAAACACACAAACCTGACGTTATAATAAATTTCTTTGATTTATTAATTGGCTTGTACTATAAGTTCTATAAACCAAGTTCTAAGTTAGTTTGCATTGCACATCAATACATATATTTGCACCCCGACTTTGAATTTCCCAAAGGGAAATGGATAGACAAAAGCGCAATCAAATTCTATACTAAATTAACAGCAAATGGATCTTCCAAGAATTTAGCATTATCATTTTATAATATTCATACTGCATCCGAAGGCGTAGTTATTGTTCCCCCACTTTTGCGGAAAGAAATCTTCAATCTTGAACCAATTAAGAATGATTTCTATCTTGTTTATCTGGTAAACAATGGTTACTATGAAGACCTGATTAAATGGCACAAACAATTTCCGGAAACAAAAATTCATTGTTTCACGGATCAATCAGAAAACCTGAGAAAACTTTATGCCTACAATTCAGACAATTTAGAATTACATGAATTAGACGATGAACTATTTTTGTCGATGATGAGTACGGCCAAGGGTTTGGCCAGTACTGCCGGTTTTGAAAGTGTTTGTGAAGCTATGTATTTGGATAAGCCTGTGATGATGGTTCCTGTTGAAGGACATTACGAACAGTTTTGCAATTCAAGAGATGCTTATAAAGCGGGCGCCGGGATATTTGCAGATAAATTTGATTTGAGCAGACTTGTTGAAATTAGTAGTAAATTTAGAAAAGAAAATAAATTTTATAAAGACTGGGTACTAAATGCAAAAAACCGAATCTACAGAGAAATCGCCAACGTATAGTACGAAAAGAAAACTCCTTTTTATTGTCAATCCAAATGCCGGTAAAAAAATTTCGGAGAAACTTATTAATACGATTAAAAAAGAATTTCCAAAAGCTATATATTATCAAATTGTAGTTTGGAAAGACAAAGATCATTTTCAGGAAGTATTAGACATCATCAAATCGCAAGATTATACCGACGTAATTGCAGTTGGCGGTGATGGCACCGTAAACCAAGTAGCAAAATCTATTATTAATACCAATATTGCATTAGGAATTGTTCCTGCAGGTTCAGGAAATGGTTTGGCAAGAACGCTTGGTTTATCAATGAAAGTGGAAGAAGTGATAAAACAACTGGCCAATGGTAATAAATCTGTTATTGATTATGGGGAGGTGAATAACATTCCATTCTTTTGCACAAGCGGAATTGGTTTTGATGCACATATTGGAAACTTATTTGCTACCTCGGTAAAAAGAGGTTTAAGTAGTTATGTGAAAATAACAGTTCGCGAATTAATGCGTTACCGTTCAAAAAATTACACCTTACAAATCAACGGACAAGAAATAAAACGCAAAGCTTACTTAATTACTGTTGCTAATGCCGGACAATATGGAAACGATTTTTATATCGCTCCTCAGGCGAAATTAAATGATGGAATATTTCATGTAGTTATATTAAAGCCATTTGGTTTATTCGGCGCGATTGGCATATTGATTAAAGTATTGAAAGGTAAGGCTAATGAATCTAAGTACATAGAAACATATACCGCATCATCCCTCTCTATTCAAAGAGAGGAATCGGGGCCTATACACTTTGATGGAGAACCTGAAATGCAAGGAGAGTCACTTAATTACATCTGTCATCCAAGCGCTTTAAATGTAATTGTAGGGAAATCACTTTAGGACCTTAAGTTTATCAAGAAAGAGATTTAACGCTTGCCTTTTGCTCTCATCCAAAGAAAAACTAATCGATTTTTGCAAATAGTTGTTTGCATCTTCATTACTTAATATCTGTTTCTGATTCAATTCCTTTACCGCTTCAGAAATATTATCCACTCCAAGCTTTAAGGCCGCGTCAAATTTTGAAACAAAATCGGTATCTACTTTCTTATTTGCAACCCAAGCAGCAAACACAAAAGGTAGCCCTGTCAATTCTTTCCATTCTTCCGAAAGATCAATTTCATAATTAAACTTACCGTTTAACTGAAACGTTCTGTCTCCAATTACCACTCCTGCGCTTGTTTCTGAAATATTTTCTTCAAAACCCGGAAGCGCATCCACATAATGAGGCCGGATATCCCATTTTTCTTTTGCAAGAACTCTGGTTAGAGCAACTGAAGTTCTTGATTGATAATCCAGGATAATTTGTTTTATTTCGGTTAAAGGCACATCGCTATATAACTTCACGCTGTCCACCTTACCATCTGCTCCAATGCAATAATTACTCACAACATAAGACTCATTCAGCTTTGGAATAACGGCAACGGGAATCAAAGCAATATCCACCTGATTAAATAATAGTTTTTGAGCGCAAATACTTGGGATGTCTTCTTGTAAGTCTATTTCTTCTATTAATTGACTGTTTTTCAATCCCCATCTGAAAGGCAAGGTATTCGTGTAGCTAACAATAGATATTTTAATCTTATTAGTGTTCAAAACGCTTGTAAAAATAAGAACAAACAAGTATCAAATTAGTTTTAATTTTACCTTTTTATGAGCGATAATAAATACAACCAACGAGGTGTTTCTGCATCAAAAGAGGACGTTCATGCAGCTATCTCTAAAATAGACAAAGGTCTTTTTCCAAAAGCGTTCTGTAAAATTGTTCCGGACTATTTAAGTAATAGTAAGGAACATTGTGTTGTCATGCATGCAGACGGTGCCGGCACAAAATCTTCATTGGCTTACATGTACTGGAAAGAAACCGGTGATTTGAGCGTTTGGAAAGGAATTGCTCAGGATGCGGTTATCATGAATGTGGATGATTTGATATGTGTTGGTGCAACAGATAATATATTATTGTCCTCAACAATTGGAAGAAATAAAAATTTAATCCCGGGAGAAGTATTGTCGGCTGTTATAAACGGAACGGAAGAAGTGCTGGAAAATTTGAGAAATAATGGTATTTCCATTCATTCAACCGGTGGTGAAACGGCAGATGTAGGTGATTTGGTTAGAACGATTATCGTTGACAGTACAGTTGTCTGTAGAATGGAAAGAGCCAAAGTAATATCCAATGATAATATACAAGCTGGGGATGTGATTATAGGCCTAAGCAGCTATGGCAAAGCCACGTATGAATCTGAATACAATGGCGGCATGGGAAGTAATGGATTGACAAGCGCCCGGCATGATGTCTTTAGTAAAAAACTGGCTGCTGCTTTTCCGGAAAGCTTCGATCAAAACTTACCTGAAAGTGTAGTTTATACAGGCGGCTTGAACTTAACTGATAAAATTGAAGTTAAATACAATGATGGTAAAGGAGAGATAATTGAAAAAATTGATGCTGCCAAATTGGTATTATCACCGACAAGAACTTATGCGCCGGTAATAAAGAAAGTCATTGATGCATGCGGAAAACACATTCATGGCCTTGTTCATTGCAGCGGTGGAGCGCAAACGAAAGTGTTGCATTTTATTAATGAAGGATTAAGGGTAGTTAAAGACAATTTATTTGAAATTCCACCACTCTTCAAAACCATTATGGAGCAAAGTAAAACCGATCCAAAAGAAATGTATAAAGTCTTTAATATGGGCCACAGAATGGAGGTTTATACAAAGCCTGAATGCGCTGATACAATTATCTCAATTGCCAATTCATTTAACATAGATGCTAAAATAATTGGCAAGGTTGAAAATGGTAATAAAGAAGTTTATCTTAAAAGTGAATTAGGAGAATTTACTTACCAATAAAATTAAGGTTTAGCAGATTTTATCTTTTCAATTAAATCTGTTGTTTCTTTGTAATCTTCAGGTTTATCACCGTCCTTTTTTGCTAGTTCTATTGCTTCACCGGCAGCTTTCAATGCCTCGCTATTTTTTCCATTTTTGAATAGCAGATTGGCGTAAGTATCCAGGTTAGCATAACCTGGTTCAATTTCTGTAGCCCTTTTTGCCCATTTCTCCGCCATTTCCAGATGTTTCTTTTCTGAAACATTTTCAAAAACTGTCCATGCGATGCTGTTTAACTGCCCGGCATCATTCCAATAAAATTTTTCTGTATTTGTTTCCAATGACTTGCAATATGCTTCCCAATCTTTTTTTGATTTTGCAAGTACCAAATCAGCTTCTAAAATAATTCTATCTGTATTGCCTAAATTGGTTTTCCTAATTGATACCTTGGTTGATTCGTATTTTTCTTTGTCAAAATTCTTCTGACGAATAATATTCATAAGCGAATAAAAATGAACATTATCAATTTTATCGCTTACCTCTTCTTTTGAATACAGGCTTTCAAACTTATTTTTATTCTGAAGGAGAAATTTAAACTCTCTTGAATTCATGTCTTTTACATGAGCTTTGATCATCGTCCAGTTATCTGCCGAAACTAAATCTTCCTCCTTTTGTAAATTAAAGTAAGCCTTAACTTCTTGGTCGGGATGAAGACAATTGGATGCTTGAGCGTTGATATAGTGCATTAAATACTTTGAATTATTTTTATCCTTTTCGTAATTAGCTTTATGATATGAATAAGTTCCTTCCGGCCGAAGCGCCTGTTTGCCAAGGGCCAAAATCCTGGAAACATCGCCTGCACCCGCAGTTCTGTGTACAAGATTGCCCTTACCATCAATAAACAATAAGGTCGGATAACAATATACCTGGTAGTTCTTTGCAAACGCTAAGCCTTCTCCCTTTTCCATATCCATTTTAGCATTAATGAAATTAGAATTGTAATAATTTCCAACAGAATCATTCGTGAAAATTTCTCTGGCAAGATACTTACAAGGGCCGCACCAAGTAGTGTAGGCATCAATAAAAATTAATTTATTTTCTTTAATCGCTTTTGCTTTTAAGACTTCAAAACTCTCGTGCTCAAATTTGATTCCTTGGTTTTGAGAACTTAATGTTAGAGCAAGTAAAATTACTGCGAAGGTTAATGTACTTTTCATTTACGTTTTTATTTAAAGACAATTTAGAAAAGAAATGCCTATAAAACAAAAAAGCCCTCAAATGAGGGCTTTTATATATTGTTTAGTACGAATTCTTATTTTAATTCGCAATCTTCACCATAATAGTACTGAGAAGCTACAGGAGCTGTAGTCTTCTGAGTGTAACTTTGACACATTGCTAATGCATCACTCTTCTTAATTTTCTTAATTGTATAAGTGTCTGTTGAAGAAACAAATCCTGGAGCATCACTTGTAGATTTACATTCACAAGTTCTGTCTTTTCTACATGAAGCCATTGCTAAACCAGCAACCGCTGCAACTAATAATACTTTTTTCATATCTTTAATTAAATAAATTTTTAATGTTAATTACTTAAGTTCACAGTTTCTTTCCCACTTAGTTCCAGCAGTAGGAGCAGTTTGTTGGCTAGAATAGCTTTGACAGTGTCCGTCTAAAGCAGCACCTTTTTTTGCTTTCTTAATTGTCACTTCATCAGTTGAAGTTACAGCAGCACCACCAACCGGAGTAGTAGTGTCAGTACAAGTACATGTTCTGTCTTTCTTACAAGAAGCGAAAGCTAAACCTGCAAGAGCAATAGTTAAAAATGTAATCATTTTCATAGTTTTTAAATTTCGAGTGTAAATATACATATTATTGAATACCTAGAACGTTAAAATAATATTATCCGATTGTTAAAATGCTAATATTCTGATTAACAAATACTTATAATGAATCACTTAAACAAGATAGAATTATTCTAAATAACTCTAATTCCCTTTAAAATCAGGCTTTCTTTTGTTAATGAATGCATCTACGCCTTCTCTAAAATCTCCCGTTCCAAAGCTTTTGCCAAACTCCTCTATTTCAACTTCTAAGCCATTTAATTTGCTATTGAAGCGTGCATTAACAGCTTTTATAGCTGTTTTAATAGCTGTTGGACTTTTCGATTTAATCTTGTCTGTTATTTCGAAACATTTATTTAATAGCTCGTCCTGTGTAGTCACGTGGTTCGCAAGTCCCCATTGATAAGCGTCTTCTGCATTTAGCATATCTGCAGTGATAATCATTTCAAAAGCTTTTCCCTTTCCAATTATCTGACTTAAACGTTGAGTGCCTCCATAACCGGGAATTAATCCTAAGCTTACTTCAGGCAATCCTAATTTAGCATTATCACTCACAACACGAATGTGGCAAGCCAATGCTAATTCCAGACCACCTCCTAATGCAAAACCATTTACGGCAGCAATTACCGGTTTAGAATAATTTTCAATAAAATTAAACACTTTAAAATGTCCTGAAGAGCTCATTTGTTTTCCTTCTTCGACAGAATAATTTGCAAACTCTTTAATGTCTGCTCCTGCTACAAATGCTTTTTTACCGCTGCCGGTTAGTATTACCGCTTTAATCTCACTTTCGTTTTCAGCTTCTACAAGTGTGTTGTGTAAATCTTCTAAGGTTTGCTTATTCAAAGAGTTCAATTGATCAGGTCTGTTTATAGTAATTACTAAAACGCCATTCTTTATTTCTGTTAATACTAATTCGGAAGTCATTATCATAATCTATATTGTTTTAACAAATATAATTTTCTTCCTATTTGACTAAGGAAAAGTTATACACGATAAAGCAAAGTTTTTAATGCCTTGATTTAACGGTCTTTATAAATAACCATGTTGATGATTCCTTGGTTTGGCGTTGAATTATCGCTTAGTGAAACAACAAAAGGCATGCGTTTCCCTTCATAACAATTATATACAACAGCACCCTGGTCTTCAATTGGATTAGGTAGCTTGTTAGCATAGTAATCTTTTAAGTCACAAAATAAATAAGAACACAACTCCAAATCTTTGCAATTTATCTGAACATTGATTTCTTCTAAGCTATCCGCGACTAAAGAGTAATCAATTGAATAATTTGTAATGCTATCGGGGCTGTATTCAAAATACAAACGGTTGTTCTCCTTTTCTATCGGTTGATTTTTTTCTGCTTTTAAAATTGAATCTGCATTCATATCAAGATCCAATCCACGAAAAACATGATTTTTACTTAGAACAATTTCATCCATTAGCGGATGAAATCCTTCAAACACTCTTTCTTTAGGCTTAGGGGCTTCTTGCTTTGGTTCTTCGTGACAAGAAGTAAATCCTATCAAAGAAACCGCGATAAATAATAACAGTTGTGAAATACGTTTCAACATGATGCTTAATCAAATTTACAAAATAAATCTAATCTGCTTCCGTGCTTACTCTTGTTTTTTCAGGCCTCATTTGTGGGAAAAATAAAACTTCCTGAATAGCCTGATTGTTTGTTAAAAGCATAGTTAACCTGTCTATTCCGAAACCTATGCCGGCTGTTGGTGGCATGCCGTAATCTAAAGCGCGAATAAAATCATGGTCGATAAACATCGCCTCATCATCACCTCTCTCTTGCAGTTTCAACTGTTCTTCAAATCGCTCCCTTTGGTCTAATGGGTCATTTAATTCGCTGTAAGCATTAGCGATTTCTTTTCCATTTATCATTAACTCAAATCGTTCTACCAAGCCCTCACGTTCTCTGTGTTTTTTGGTGAGCGGACTCATTTCAACAGGATAGTCGATGATAAAAGTAGGTTGAATGTAACTGCCTTCACATTTCTCGCTGAATATTTCATCAATCAATTTTCCTTTACCCATGCTACTTTCTACCGTTATGCCAAGTTTTTTGCATGTTTCGCGCAAACCGTTTTCGTCCATTTCAGAAATATCTATTCCCGTGTGCTCCTTAATAGCATCATACATGGTTACTCTTTTGAATGGGGCTTTGAAATCAATTTCTTTATCACCAACTTTTACTACTGTTGTATCGTATAAATCCACAACCACTTTCTCCAGCATTTTTTCAGCAAATGCCATCATCCAGTTGTAATCTTTATAAGCCACATAAAACTCCAATACTGTAAACTCAGGATTATGCGTGCGATCCATTCCTTCATTTCTAAAATCTTTGGCAAATTCGTAAACGCCTTCGAAACCGCCTACAATCAGACGTTTCAAATACAGTTCGTTTGCAATACGTAAATAAAGCGGAATATCTAAGGCATTATGGTGAGTAATAAATGGTCGTGCCGCAGCACCTCCGGGAATACTTTGTAAAATAGGCGTTTCTACCTCCAATAATCCTGCATTATTAAGATACTCTCTGATTGATTGCATCATTTGAGTTCGTTTCTTGAAAGTTTCACGGACTTGTGGATTAATAATCAAATCTACATAACGCTGTCTGTATCTGAATTCTGGATCACTTACCTCGTCGTAACTGTTGCCTTCGTCATCTGTTTTTACAATTGGTAAGGGTTTCAGTGATTTGGTTAATAATTTCAATTCTGTTACTTGTATAGAAATTTCTCCTGTCTTTGTCGTAAAAACATACCCTTTAACGCCAATAATATCTCCAATATCAATTAACCTCTTCCATAATGAATCATAAAGCGATTTATCTTCTCCAGAGCATATATCATCTCGTCTAACATAAATCTGAATTCTACCGGTTGCATCCTGAATTACTGCAAAACAAGCCTTCCCCATATCACGAACGCTCATGATTCTGCCTGCAATGGCTATATCCTTATAATTTAATTTATCTCTTTCGTAATTTGACTTAATGTCAGATGCAGTAACATTAACTTTAAATTCCTCAGCAGGGTATGGGTCAATACCTAGTTTTTTAATCTCTTCTAACTTCTCCCGTCTTTGAATTTCTTGCTCGCTCAGTTCCATTTATTCTAAAATTTAGGCAAAAATACGGCTTTTCATAAGAGTTCAAGGTTTTGTTAGTCAATTCTTTAAAACTCTTTATAGTGGGGCTAATTAAAGACTAGATTTATTTAACTAGCTGTTTTTGTGCGCTTTAACATTTTTTGTTTAATTTTTAATGTTATTTATTAAACATTACTTATCTTTGTTTAAGTTTTAATACTAATAATTAAACATATGACAGCAATAGAATTTAATACCCGATTGGTTGAAGAAAGAACAAGCCTCAAAGGATTTGCTCTATCATTAACAAGAAATTTGGAAGAAGCTCAAGATCTGCTCCAAGAAACATATTTGAAGGCTCTTAAGTACAGAAGTAAATTCAAAGAAAGCACGAACCTAAGAGCGTGGCTTTTTACAATCATGAAAAACACTTTCATTAATACGTATAGACGTAACTCGAAAACAAAGCAATTAATGTCAAAAGGAGATGAACATGCTTTAATTCGCGCTTACAATCAAAATTATTATGACCATCATAACAGTAGGATAAGCATGAAAGAAATTGTAGCTGCAATTGATAAACTAGATGACAACTATAAAGTTCCTTTTATACATTCCTTCAACGGTTTTAAGTATGAAGAAATCGCACACAAAATGAATTTACCGATTGGGACTGTAAAAAGCAGAATATTTCATGCACGAAAAATCTTAATGGGACAATTGGCGCACTATAAACCAAATTAGCATTGAAAACTGAGGTTACTGTTTTTTGGTTTAGAAGAGACCTACGTTTAAATGATAATATTGGTCTAACTGAAGCGCTAAAGGGCAGCTTGCCTGTATTACCTGTTTTCATTTTTGATGAAGAAATACTCTCCGATCTTGAAGACAAATTTGATAAGCGGGTAGATTTTATTCATCAAGCACTAGAGCAATTAAACAAAGAACTTAATAAGTTTAGCAGTTCACTTCTTGTACTTCAAGGCAAAACAAAAGATGTCTTTAATGCGCTAACTAATGACTACCATATAAGACAGGTGTATTGCAATACAGATTATGAACCTTATGCCATACAACGCGACAACAACATAAAACAGCTTTTAGAAAAAAAAGGCATTCCGTTTAATTCATTCAAAGACCAGGTAATTTTTCATAAAGATGACATTGTTAAGGACGATGGTTCTCCATACACCGTCTTCACCCCATACAGCAAAAAATGGAAAGAAAACTTTTTCTTATCTGAATTCAATGCACAGAATAATGATATAAAAAACAATTTTTTCTCTTCTTCCTTCGAATTTCCATGTTTGGAAGACATCGGTTTCAAAAAAACAGAAATAAAATTCAAACTACCTGAAATGCCTGATGCTGAATTTCTATCGAAATATTCTGTGGATAGAAACTTTCCTTTTCTTAATGGCACCTCTCGGTTAAGCACTCATCTCCGGTTTGGCACAATCAGCATCAGAGAGCTTGTGAATCATTGCCTTAATAAAAGCGAATCGTGGTTGAATGAATTAATTTGGAGAGAGTTTTATATGATGATACTTTATCACTTTCCTCACGTTGTTACGAATTGCTTTAAGATGAAGTATGATAACATAAAATGGGAAAATGATGAGCTTAAATTTTTAGCCTGGCGTGAGGGTAAAACCGGCTATCCGATTGTAGATGCAGGAATGAGAGAGTTGAATCACACGGGATACATGCATAACCGTGTTAGGATGATAACTGCCAGTTTCTTAGTGAAAGACTTACACGTAGATTGGAGATGGGGCGAAGCTTACTTTGCAAAAAAATTGTTAGACTTTGACTTAAGTGCTAATAATGGCGGCTGGCAATGGTCGGCCGGGACAGGCTGTGATGCGGCACCATATTTCAGAATTTTCAATCCTATTGAACAACAGAAAAAATTTGACCCTGATTTTAATTACGTAAAAAAATGGGTAAAAGAATTTGGGACTAACAATTATCCGGAGCCAATAGTTGACCATGCTGAAGCCAGAAAAAAAACATTGGCGTTATACAAAGCCGTTATATAGTTTTAAAACAAAAAAGGCGTTCTATTAAGAACGCCTCCTTTGCTGTGTTTGAATAAAGAGTTATTCTTTAATAACTCTGAATGCTTTCTTACCACTTGCGCCTTTAATTTCAACCAAATAAACACCGCTTGGCAAGTTCTTTGTATTAATTGAGTTTTCCTTTAAGCCCTTTTCGGTAATCACTATTTGACCAAGCGCATTATAAATATTTACTTCAACATCTTCTGAAGCAACTACTGAAAGTAATTCATTAAATGGATTCGGGAAAACTTTTAATGACTCAAGGCTATTGTTCTCATTTATTGCGGTGCACCATGCAACATTCAGTGTTAATGTAAATGTATGTGAACATTGACCATTAAAACCGGTAACAGTATAGTTTGTACTTAACACCGGAGAAACAACGATAGAATTAGATGTTGGTCCTGTGTTCCATGAATAAGTGCTGGCGCCACTCGCAGTAATAGTTGCTGCTGTGCCCGCACAAATTAGCGTTTCACTCGGTACTGCTGTAACAGTAGGGCTTGTACCAACGGTAATCATTTTATTTGCTGTGTTTGTACAAGTTCCGTTTGAGCCGGTTACAAAATAGGTTGTAGTGGTAGTAGGGCTAACAACAATAGAACTTCCTGTCATGTTGCCCGGTGTCCAAGTATAAGCGGATGCGCCACTTGCTGTAATCGTAACAGATTGCGCTGAGCAAATACTGGTGCTACTTGCAACAGTATTTACGGTAACATTTGGAATTACAGTAATTACTTTTGAACCAACACCGGTACATCCATTTGTAGCTGTGCCCATGAATGTGTAGGTAGTTGTTGCAGAAGGATAATAAAGGCAAACTGATGCAGTCGGACAATTCCAGTTGTATGTATTCGCACCACTGGCAGTAAATGTAACTGGCGATCCTGCACATACTGAATTTAAATTAGAAGTTATAACCACATTTGGTGAAGCCTGTACATTTACACTGGTGGTGTAAGTATTACCCGGGCCATTTGGATTCGTTGCTTGCATAGAAACAACATAATTTCCGGGATTTGTAAAAGTAAAGTTCGGGTTTTGTGAAGTTGGCGAACTAATTGTAACACCTGTAGATGGAGAAACACTCCAACTCCAACTTGTAGGTGAGTTCGTTGAGTTATCATTAAAGGTTTTTGAAACACCTGTACAAACTGTACCTGTAAAGGCAAAAGAACTAACAGGAGGCAAAGCGCTTGGTGCCAAATCAACCATCCATGTTCCTCTTCCGTAAGTTGCTGCAACCAATTTAGAAGCCATTGCAGGAGAAATTTCCATATCAGAAATTGGACAATTCGGTAAGCCTGTATTATATAACGTCCAAGTACTTGATGAAGCATCTCTGTAATAAACACCTACATCCATCCCAACATAAATTCTATCATTAGATCCTGGTTCGTATAATAGACAGTTGCCGGGAATGTTAGGTAGGTTTGAAGACCAGTTGGTCCAGGTTGTTCCTCCATTGCTTGAATAGAAAACTTTATTTCCTGCTGAATAATTTCCGGCAACAACCCAAACTTTGTTTGCGTCAGTTGGACTAATAACAACATTTTCAAAACCAATAGAAGTTGATAGTGAGCCTGTAACATTTGTCCATGAAGTTCCGCCATTTGTAGTTTTCATGATAGCATTAGTTTTTATCACGTATAAAACTTGATTATTAGATGGCGCAATTGCAAATTCTCTGATTGAACCGGATACAGGTAGAGTTCCTATTTGCGACCAACTACCTGCTTGGTTATTAGAGACAAACATGTTTTGACGACCTGCATAAAGCCTGCTAGCAACAACAGGGTCTTGTTTCCAAATGGTAACCCAGGGAGCAGAACCGCTCATTCCGGAGGTACATGCTGACCAAGAAACACCGCCATTCGTTGACTTTCTAAAAGCGCCATTGTAGTATTCAGCAAACATGTTGTTATTATTTGTTCTATCAATAAAACAATCCATACCATCTCCTCCCATTCTTGCCTGGTAGGTAGTTCCATTCCATGTGCTAGTGCCATTATCTTGATGACCAGTTATCCAAAGATTTGCGGTCAAGCTTGACAAACCAATTTTGTAAATCTGTGAGATATTAATAGTTCCCGAAATTTCTTGCCACGTGGTTGCAGTTCTTCTATAAACTGTGCCATCATTTGCGTTGAATAAAGTACCGTTAGATGCATATTCTAAATCATGATGATCCGCGTGTGTAAAAGGCGCGCCGCTTCCAGTCCAATGACCATAAAGTGACCAACTGCCTCCGCCATTTGTTGTTCTCCAAACATTTACGCCTCCAACAACAACTTCATCTTTATTTAATGGGTTACATGCTACGCATAAATCGTACCAACCCTGTCCTCCGCTGTCATTTCCGGCACTTGCCCAACCTAATAAATTTAAAGAAGTTGGCATATTTGTAAAACTTGTACCTGAGTTTGTAGAGCGTAAAAATCCTAAAAATCCACTGCCTGAGTTGTTTGAAGCTAACACATAAACATAATTAGGATCATGTGGTGTAACCGCAATAGCTAATCTGTTAGACGTTCCTGAAGCAGGAACTCCTGTAATTGTTGTCCAGTTAACGCCGCCATTTGTTGACCGTCTAAAAGTTGTACCACCTGCATAAACAGTATTTGGATCTCCGGGTTTGAATTCTAAATCATAGGTGTTTGTTGTACTTACCTGTGTCCAACTTGTTCCACCATTAGTTGTTCTATATATACCATTGCTTCCGCCAATTAAAACTATCTGTGAATTCGTTGGATGAACAATTAATCTTCTTATACGCACATTCTGACTAACGTTGAATGTTAGCCCTGTAATGTTCCAAGTATTTCCACCATCGGTTGACTTATATACGCCCACACTTCTAGTATCACCTGCATCACCATCACCACTTGCAGCATACATGATATTTGTGTTTGTTGCGTCAAAACCTAAATCACTGAATCCACAAACAGGAAAGTTATCTGTATTGGTCGTCCAGCTTGCACCACCATTTGTTGACTTCCACAAACCGCCTGCAGGTGCACCAATAAACAAGACATTACTGTTAGTCGGTGAAACAGCAATAAAATTAATACGTCCGGATTTTAATAATTGTCCTCCAGCCGTTCCGCTAATAGGGCCCATAGGACCAATTGCAGTCCAGGTTGTAGACGTGGTCATATTATTATTACTAAACTTGGCCATTGATTGATTGCCAAGCGAAGTAGCATAGCCATTATCTTCTAAGAACTTTTGGTAATTAATTACTGTTAGATTTAATTGAGATAGCTCTCCGGTTGGATAAACGCGTCTTTCAACAAATTCTTCCCAACGTTTATATGGCTTGTATCCTTTACCTCTTTCTGTCACATCTCTGTCTTTCCAATACTCATTGGCTAAATTTTGTACGTCGTAAAAATTGGCATTAGGATCGTACATCATTTCTGTCCAATTCTGAGCATAGATGTTTAATCCAAACATCAAAGCAATAATTAATAGTAAGTGTTTTTTCATGGTGTTAATTCAACTATTCAATTTACTAAGCGGTTAATGCATTTTCAAATTTCTTTCTAAAATTTAGGCTAGAAAAACACCGTATTTTAGACGAAGCGATTATTTTAACCGATTAAAAAAGTTAAATTGGCCTAAAAAATATTTAGAAAAAATTAAATATTTAGAATTCTACCTTTGTAAAAAGAGAAAATGGCTTTAATACTTCCTGTAAATGATATTACTCCGCAATTTGGCGAAAATTGTTTTTTAGCTGCAAACGCGACGGTTTGTGGCGATGTGATTATTGGCAACGATTGCAGCATTTGGTTTAATGCTGTAGTACGCGGTGATGTTAATTCAATTAGAATTGGCAATAAAGTTAATATTCAAGATGGTGCAGTTATACATTGTACTTATCAAAAAACCAAAGTACATCTTGGAAATAATGTATCTGTTGGTCACAATGCTATCGTTCATGGCTGCACAGTTCACGATAATGTATTAATTGGTATGGGAGCCATAGTGATGGACAATGTTGAAATTGGAAGCAATACCATTATTGCTGCAGGTGCTGTGGTTACTGAAGGCACAAAGGTTCCAAGTGGTTGCATTTTTGCCGGTGTTCCCGCAAAAAAAGTAAAGGATATTTCACAAGAATTAATTTCCGGTGAGATAGATAGAATTGCCAATAATTATTTAATGTATAGCAGCTGGTTTAAGTAGTTTTATTTTTGAAGTGATAGATCTTCTACTTTATACTTTAATGTCTTCTTTTTCTTTTTGCAAATCCAATATTCACCTTCCTGTTGAACATCATTTAGTTTTTCTATTTTGATGTTGGCGTCTTCAAATTTTACTAAACTCCAATACTTACCTTCTTTAACTGCTATACTTTTCTTACAAGTATTTATTAATCTATAGTCAGGGTCTCCAATTATAAAAGCCTTTTCACGATAGATTGTTGTGGAGGTATCCTTCATATTAAACCAATCCTTATCGTTCAATTTTGGAAAAATTATTTCATCAACATCTTGTTCTAAGACAATTTTGTTTTGTGATGAAATTAGATTAAACTTTCCGGAATTAATTACTGGTAACTTATATTGAATCGTGATTGAAGAATCTTTTGTAATCTCTCCCCATTCATTGTATTCGTAAATCTTCTCGTCGTAGCTGTAATTCTTATTTGTATAATCACAGTTACTACACATCAGCCTGTAAGTCAAATCGTCATTGTTTATTGCCACCGGATAAATTATATCGGCATATTTATTGAATCCTGCCTTTTGAGTATAATTAAAATACATATACTTCCCAGATTGATAGGCCTTGTAACAATATATATATACTGGTTCAATGCTGTCAAATGGATTTGAATTGTTCGCAGGAATTGAATCACCTAACTTGTAGATAAACCATTTATCATTTCTTTTAGCGAAATAATATTCTCTAAAAATAGGATTGTATGCGTTTACGTTGTCATAATACTTAAACCCTTTATCGTCCAAATAAAATGAGTCAGGATACTGTAACCAATATCGAAAGTTCAACTGCATTCTTATATCTTTAGGGGAAAGAAAATAATTTCCATTTGTGGTAAACAAAACATCCTCCATTGATTTTGATCCAGCGATTAGTGCTTCACTAGAATCATTTGTCAGATACAAATTATTTGATGTACATGTTTCCAAATTCTGTTTCACACGCCTCATTTCTTCATTGCCAAATTCATCAAATATAACTTCATCAAAAACTACCTGAACATTTTTGTTCAGTAGATCGCCGGCATATAAATTTACATCACATCCTTTTGGTTGATTGCCTTCCAAATACTCCGGCAGCAAGGAGTCATTAACAAGTGACAAAGACATAATCTTAGATGCAAATTTTTGACCGGTGGCAGTTTTACCGAATGAATCAAGAAATCCAAATTTCCCTTTTTCATAAACTTTAAAAATAAATTTGTTTTTACTGGAACTCACTTTTATGCTATCAAAAACTGGCTTTACTATTTCTTTTCCGCTCCAATCAATTGCACCCCACATATTATTTGCCTTGCATACAATTGGCAACTCTTGATTGACGGTATAGCAACTGGTGTAATGATCAGGGATATTTTTTGTTTCAAAAACGCTGGAATATTTATTTGCGGGCAATGCCTCATCAATTAAATAGGCAAATGGCAACACAAGTTCCTGATAGGTTGGGGATATTATCCAATTTGCATTATTATCTAATATTCCAAACTCACCAGATGATGAAAACGAATAGGCATTAACATTATATGACATTTCCACTATATTTCCCAGTTCGTCTAAAGTTTCTACGTTTGTAGAATGTTTTACATTGACTTTTCCAGTTCCATTTTTTGAAACAATAATCCTCTTAAAAGAAGAGTCCATATAAATATGTTTTTCCCAATTTAAGAAATCAGTTCCCCTTCTAATAAACAGTATTGGGATATACGCATATTCAGGATTAATGATTGATGTCCCAGTATAATCAGCAATACCATAATTAAATTGCGATTTATCTTTCTGATTTCTCTTTCCTACAAATAAATATCGCAAACCATTATTTGTATGCTGCGTTTCGGTAAATTCTACTAAGGTGTCGTATAAAAATGGGAATACTATTTTACCTTCGTTGTTTAGAACTCCCCATTTACCATTTTTCAAAGCTAAGATGCTATCTCGATTTTCAAATTTTAAAAGCTTATCATAATTTTCATTTATCAACTCTTTACCTAATTCATTCAATATATTTGTTCCTCTTTCTGAAGAAACTATCCAGTTATTCTGTCCATTCAACAAAAGGTGTATGCCGGGTTCATTATACTTTAACTGTGACAATCCATTTCCTTCAATATTGAAAAAAAACCACTTGTTTTTTTCTCTGACAAAATAGAAGTTTCTACTATCATCATAATAATCATAACAACTAATAATAGAATCATAAATAGGTTTTAAGATAAATTTGCCTCCAACATTAGTAATGCCAAATTTGCCTGTTCCATTTTCTTTAAAAATTTTAGTTTGTGCGCTAAGAAAAAATTGCGCTATAACCAGAACCTTAATTAATATAATACGTTTATAGGCAACTTTCACGATATTGTTTCTTCTTGTACAATTTACATGGTTAATATACACAAAAAAACAAAATTGAAATTCAAAGAAATTTCATTAGTGGATAATGCCGGCTGCTACTGTGCCATTTGTATTCTCATTTATCAATATAAATGCTCCTGTGAAATGATTATCGGAATAGGAATCAAAGCTCAAATTCTCCGCTGTCTTAATATTTACTTTTGCTAAATCATTTAATTTTATTTCATTTGATGCAATTGTTTCTTCAAATGTGTGAATGTCGACACCGGCAATAATTTCTTTTAATACTGCCTTTGTCCTAAAACTTCCTTGTTGTAATAATAATTTCTGTCCGTTTTGAAAAGGCTTATTGTCCATCCAGCAAATTGTAGCATCAATAGATTTGTCAAGTTTTGGCAATTGGTTAGTTGGAACAAAAGTTGCTCCTCTGCTTATGTCTATATCATCTTTCAAATGTATAATAATCGGATCTCCTGCTTTTGCAATTTCAACTTCCACTTGGTTTTTCTCTATCTTGACAATTTCTGTTTCAATGCCTGATGGTAAAACTGTGACGCTTTCACCTTTCGTTAAAGAGCCGCTTTGTAATGTGCCGGCAAAGCCTCTGTAGTCATGTAATTCATTTGTTTGCGGTCTAATTACATATTGAACTTGGAATCTTGCATTATCTAAGGCTTGATGCTTTATTACATCTACCGTTTCAAGATAATTAAGTAATGATAATCCATTATACCACTGCATGCTTTTTGACTTCTCAACTACATTATCGCCAGCCAGTGCACTCACGGGAATAAAGTCTATTGAAGAAATATTTAACTTTCTTGTGAAAGAAACATAATCTGCCACTATGTTATTATATGCGTTTTCATCGTAACCAACGAGATCCATTTTATTTACACAAACCAACACCTTTGGAATTCCTAAAATAGCGCTAATTATTGTGTGTCTTTTTGTTTGTTCTGTAATGCCGTTTCTTGCATCGATTAGAATAATTGCTAAATCTGCATTTGATGCACCTGTAAACATATTCCTGGTGTATTGGATGTGCCCGGGCGTATCTGCGATAATGAATTTTCTTTTTGTTGTACTAAAATATTTGTAGGCTACATCAATGGTTATTCCTTGTTCTCGTTCTGCTCTTAATCCATCGGTCAATAGTGCTAAGTCTATGTCAGCATTAAGGCCCTTCGTTTTGCTTTGTTTTGTTAAAGTTTCAATAATATCTGTTGAAATGGAGTTGCTATCGTATAATAATCTTCCAATCAATGTGCTTTTTCCATCATCTACATTTCCTGCCGTAAAAAATTTTAATAAATCCATATTCTATATTTTTAATCTTATTCGTAATTCTAAACTCTATAATCGTCCGCTTTAAAAGTAACCTGACTTCTTTCTGTCCTCCATTGCTGCCTCGCTAATTCTGTCATCCATCCTGGTTGCACCGCGTTCACTGATTTTAGCTTCTTTTATTTCATTAATAATGTCGTCTACACTATGTGCCTCACTCTCCACTGCAGCTGTACAAGTCATGTCACCAACAGTTCTGTATCTAACTCTTTTTCTAACTATCTGATCTGATTCCTCTAATTGAAGAAACTTTGAATTCGCCATTAACTGACCACCATCAGTAACAACACACTCTCGTTCATGTGTAAAATAAATAGATGGTAATTCGATTTTTTCTCGTTTGATATAATTCCAAATATCTAATTCCGTCCAATTACTAATTGGAAAAACCCTCACATTCTCACCTTTATTAATCCTACCATTGTAGATATTCCATAATTCCGGTCTTTGCATCTTAGGGTCCCACTGACCAAAATCATCTCTAACAGAAAAAATCCGTTCTTTTGCTCTGGCTTTTTCTTCGTCTCTCCTTGCGCCTCCAATACAAGCATCAAACTCATTTTTTTCAATCGTTTCTAAGAGTGAATAGGTTTGTAATGCGTTTCTACTTGGAAATTTTCCTTTCGCATCCTGAAGGTTTTGTTTCTTAATTGTTTCTTCTACCCGACTTACAATTAATTTCTCTCCTATTGATTCAACGAGTTTATCTCTAAACTCCAGAGCCTCCGGAAAATTATGTCCGGTATCAATATGAACCAATGGAAAAGGAAATTTTCCCGGACGAAAAGCTTTTAATGCTAAATGAACTAGACAAATGCTGTCTTTTCCTCCGCTGAATAAAAGCGCAGGCTTCTCGAATTGTCCGGCCACTTCTCGCATAATATAAATGGCTTCACTTTCTAATTGATCTAAATAATCTTTATTCATATAGATATAATTTATGCTTGACCTTATAGGTCAAACGGTTCATTAAAAAACTTGATGGAACAATTATTTATGCAAACCGCATTCTTTTTTGTTCGCATCCTCCCACCACCATCTTCCGGCTCTAAAGTCTTCGCCGTCTTTGATTGCGCGAGTACAAGGCTGGCAACCAATGCTAACGAATCCTTTGTCGTGAAGCGGATTGTAAGGAATGTTGTTTTGTTTGATAAATTGCTTTACTTCATTCAGGCTCCAATGTAAAAGCGGATGTACTTTTACAATTTGATTTGCCTCATCCCATTCAACCATTGGCATATTATTTCGATTTGGGGATTGTTCAGCGCGGATGCCTGTTATCCAAATCGAAAATCCCTTCAATGCTCTTTTCAATGGTTCAACTTTACGAATATTACAACATTCTATTCGGTTCTCTGTTGATTCGTAAAAGCTAAATGGTCCTTTCTCAGTAAGCAATTTTTCAAGTTTTGTGGTGTTAGGACTAAAAACTTCAATCGGTTTTTTGTAGCGATTCAGTGTGCTATTGTATACGGAATATGTTTCCGGAAAAAGTCTGCCTGTATCTAATGTAAATACATTAATTGGCAGGTTGTTATTAAAAATTAAATGTGCGATAACTTGATCTTCATAACCAAAACTAGTAGAGAACACAATCTTCTCGTCGGTAAACAATACCAGCTCCTTTAGAACCTCCAATGGCTCTTTACCTTCTGTTTTTGCAATTATTTGATCTAGCTTGTTCAATTATTTCAATGCGCTTAATATGTCGTTTAAAATATCTTCTTTATGTTCCAAACCTATGGATATTCAAATCAGTCCTGGACTTATTCCAACAGATAAACTTTCCACTTCAGACAAATTACAATTTGTTGAAGAAGCA
>JBFWYJ010000002.1:0-34464 GCA_050186555.1 Bacteroidia bacterium | reverse complement strand
AATAAAATTAAAAAGAAATTGCTTTGAAGACTTCTAACGTTCGTGTAATATCACTATCCGAATGCGCCTCACTCACAAAGCCCACTTCATAACCACTCGGCCCAAGATAAACACCATTCTCCAATAATTGGTGGAACATCGTCTTAAAATGAATCATGCTTTCGCCATCAATATCATCTGCGCTTTGAATTTTTTCTTTCTCAGAAAAAGCAATCCAAAAAATAGAACCAACTGAAAACACTTTTGCCTTTCCAATTAATGCTTCCCTTAGTCCTTCAACTAATTTGTTTGTTTTTGATTCCAAATCCTTATAAAAATTTTGCTTCAAACATTCTGACAATTGCGCGATACCTGCAGCCATTGCTACAGGGTTGCCGCTTAGTGTTCCTGCTTGGTACACGTCACCATCAGGACTAATCTTTGACATGATTTCTTGGCTGGCGCCATATGCACCAACAGGAAATCCTCCTCCAATAATTTTTCCATAGGTAATGATATCCGGTTTGATATTATAGAACCCTGCTGCTCCTTCAAAACCAACTCTAAATCCATTAATTACTTCATCAAATATTAATAGTGTTCCGTTTTGAGCACAAATATTTCTAAGAAATTCTAAATACGATTTGTCTTGCAACAATAATCCATTATTAGCCGGAATTGGTTCTATTATTACACAAGCTATTTTGTCTTTGAATTTTCTAAAGGCTTCTTCCAAAGCTTCTGTGTTGTTCAAAGGTAAAACAATCGTTTCATTAACAAAGCTTTGTGGAACACCTGCTGATGAAGTATTTCCAAATGTCACTAATCCGGATCCGGCTTTTACTAATACGGAATCACTATGACCATGAAAGCATCCTTCAAATTTAATAATCATATCACGCTTAGTGTATCCACGTGCTAAACGCAAAGCACTCATTACTGCTTCCGTTCCACTACTTACAAAACGCAATTTATCAATGAATTTATTATTAGAAAGTATCAATTCTGCTAACTCATTTTCCAGTCTTGTCGGAGCGCCAAAAGATGTGCCGTTTCTCATGGTTTTTTCTACGGCTGATAATACTTTCTCGTTTGCATGGCCAAGAATTAATGGCCCCCAACTTCCGCAATAATCAATGTATTCATTACCATCTGCATCCCATATATGTGAGCCTTTTCCTTTATCAATAAACAAGGGTGTGCCTCCAACGCTTCTGAATGCTCTAACTGGAGAGTTAACACCACCCGGAAAATATTTTTTCGCTCTCTCGTATAAGTCTTGTGATACTTGATTTTTCATAGTAAAGAATTAGGCGCAAAGTTATATATTTGTTGCACAAGTAAAAACCTAATTCACTTGTAAAATCAGTTCTTATGAAAGCATTTGAAAACTCTGAAGCCTTCGCAAAAAATTTGGATTCTAATGATCCATTACAAACTTATCGCGATAAATTTTATTTTCCACAACATAACGGACAAGACGTTGTTTATTTTACAGGCAATTCACTTGGCTTACAGCCAAAAACTACTGAAACTTACATTCAACAAGAGCTTAGCGACTGGGCCAAGTATGGTGTAGAGGGTCATTTTTTAGCGAAAAATCCTTGGATGCACTACCATGAATTCTTAACAGAAAAAATGGCAAAAATAGTTGGTGCTAAAAATTCTGAAGTGGTGATGATGAATCAACTCACTGTGAATCTTCATCTTTTAATGGTTTCCTTTTATCGTCCAACCAAAACAAGATATAAAATTTTGTGTGAAGCAAAAGCCTTTCCCAGCGACCAGTATGCTTTGCAATCACAAGTCAAATTTCATGCCCGCCTGAACGATCAGATTGGGCAGGGCTTTGACCCAAAAGATGCTTTAATTGAAATTTCGCCCAGAGAAAATGAATACATTATTCGTCACGAAGATATATATGAGGCAATTGAAAAAAATAAAGACAGCTTAGCCTTGATAATGATTGGAGGCGTTAATTATTTTTCTGGACAAGTTTTTGATTTGAAAAAAATTACTGAAGCCGGTCATGCAGCTGGTGCAATTGTTGGTTTTGATTTAGCACATGGCGCAGGAAATATTAATTTGGAGTTAAATAAATGGGGAGTTGATTTTGCCTGTTGGTGTAGTTATAAATATTTAAATAGCGGACCCGGAAGTGTTGCCGGAGCGTTTATTCATGAAAAACATCATAAGAATATTGATCTGCCAATGTTTGCCGGATGGTGGGGAACAAAAAAAGAAACACGCTTTTTAATGAAGCCCGAGTTTGAGCCTATTGAATCTGCTGAAAGATGGCAAATGAGTAATGCGCCTGTTTTCGCGATGGCTGCTTGTAAGGCATCGCTAGATATTTTTGATGAAGTTGGAATGAGTGAGTTAATTAAAAAGAGCAAAGAACTAACCGCTTATTTAGAGTTCATTGTAGGCGAAATAAAGAAAGAAAAAAACAATTGCCTGGAAATTATTACGCCAAATGAAAATCGCGGTTGTCAGATTTCTATTGTTGCTCATGGATATGGAAAGCCATTGTATAATAAGTTAATAGAAAATGGTGTAATCCCAGATTGGCGTGAACCAAATGTTATCAGGTGCGCGCCAGTGCCGCTTTATAATTCTTTTCGCGATATATACAGGTTTGGCAAGATTCTAAAATCCCTATTGTAATAAAATAGATGATTAGCTAGATTATTCTATATTTTGTATCTTTATTACCAGTGAAAAATAATAAACAAATGCCGTCTTTTTTGTTTGTTTTGGCATTGTTATGCTGTGCAAATTTCTTGTTTTCAAATAGTCCTCATACTGGAATTTATTTTACAGAAAATAAAGGACAAATTAAAAACCAGGAAGGAAAATTGAGGAATGATATTTTCTTTGTTGGTAAGGACAAAAACTTGAATTTGTTTTTAAAGCTTAACGGTTATTCATATCAAATAGACGAAGTAACCGAATGGGAAAAAGCCATCTCATTTGATGATAAAGAAATGATTTCAGTTCCTAAAACATCTTCTTATCACAGAATTGATATTAATTGGATTGGAAATTCCTGTCCAACAATTTCTAAAACAAAAAGCTTACCCGGCCTTTCAAATTTTTATCTGTCGGAAGATCCTGTTACAAATGTTCAATCTTATGAAGAAATAAATTACTTCAATCTTTATACTAATATTCATTTGAAATGGCTTGTAAAAAATAACGTTTATAAATACGAATACCATGTCGCTGCTGGCGGTAGGCCGAATGAAATTCAATTTTCTATTGCGGGTGCAAAAGAAATTTACATTGATAAAAAAGGAAATCTTGTAATTGAAACTTCACTGGGAAAAATAATTGAAGATGCTCCTTATGCTTATCAAGGTAATAAAGAAATTGAGTGTAAATGGAAAATTAATAATGGTATTATTTCCTATGAAATAGGCGACTATGACAAGTCCAAAGCTTTAGTTATTGATCCCGGCGTTAGAATCTGGGGGACTTATTATGGTGGTAATGGAGGGGATTCAGGATTAAATTCTTGTTTTGATTTGAATGGAAACGTGTTCATGGCTGGAACTACAAGTAGTGCCATTGGAACTGCAATAGCTACCTCGGGAAGTCATCAAGGAACATATGGGGGTGGGCAAGACAATGCCTATTTGGTAAAATTTAATAATGCCGGCGTTAGACAATGGGCAACTTATTACGGGGGCCCTGTTCGAGAATTTGGATTGAATCTTACAGTAGATAATAACGGTAACTCTTATATTATTGGTCATTCACTTGGTTCTGCAGGTTCTATCATTGGTACACCCGGCACTCATCAGCCGGCTTTTGCGGGTATTTGGGATGCTTATGCTGCAAAATTCAATTCAAACGGGATAAGACAATGGGGGACATTTTATGGCACTGCTGACTTCGAACACGGAAATGCTGTTGCCGTTGATGCAAGCGGAAATGTTTACATATGTGGCAAAACAGACGCAGCAACAACTACTCAAATAGCAACAGGAAGTAGTCATCAATCTTCTTTTGGAGGTGTAGAGGATGCGTTTTTAGTAAAATTAAACTCTAGCGGTGTAAGACAATGGGGAACCTATTTTGGCGGAACAGGCGCAGACGCGGGAAGAGGCTTGTGTGTGGATTCACAAAACAATGTTTACATGACCGGCTGGACAGATAATTCTGTTCCAAATGTTATTGGATCTCCGGGATGTCACCAAAACACTTTTGGTGGAGGAAGTTTAGATGCATTTTTAGTAAAATTTGATGGTAACGGAAATCGTTTGTGGGGAACTCAATATGGTGGTTCCGGAACAGACATGGCTTATGATTGTGAAACTGATGTTAACTTAAATGTTTACATGGTTGGCAAAACAAGCAGCACGCAAAGTATTTCGACAACAGGCTCGCATCAACCAAATTTTGGAGGCGGACCACAAGATGCATTTATTGTTTCTTTTGATTCAAACGGTGCAAGAAATTGGGGCTCGTATTATGGGGGCAATGGCGATGAAGAAGGATGGGGCTGCTCTGTTCACAAGACAGGTCACATATATATTGCAGGAGTTACTTCAACAAACGGGGGAACTGCCATAGCAACCCCAGGTAGTCACCAACCTGTATTTGGAGGAGGTGCTAACGATGGATTTATAGCGCAATTTGAACCTAACGGCACGAGAGTTTGGGGAAGTTATTACGGAGAAACAGGAGGTGACATTATTTACGGTTGCAGCTCGGATAATGCATATCATGTATCAATAGCGGGAAGCACTGATACAAATTCAGGAAATGCAATTGCTTCTCCAGGCTCTCATCAATCCACATACGCTTCAGGATTTGGAGATGGTTTCCTTGCTCTTTTCTACGACTGCCCTGCCCCTGTTTTGCCTGTTTCAAACACACCAAGTGCTAACTTGTCTTTTTGTGAAGGTCAAACAACTACATTGAGTGTTGCCAGTACAGCAAGCGTAAACTGGTATTCCTCCCCTACATCTACTGTGGTATTAAATTCCGGAACAGTATACACAACTCCCGTGTTAAGTGCGGGGACACATACCTATTATGCAGAATCTGTTTCTTGCACGGTGAGTATTAGTAGAACGCCAATAACAGTTACAGTATTTGCAAAACCAAATTTAAATCCGGTTGCAATTCCAACTTTAGTATGTGCCGGAAAAAACGCAACGCTGCAAGTTAATGGTGCTGCAAGTTATACATGGAATCCGAGCAGTAGCAATTCCACAGTGATTGTAGTAAGTCCGGCCAGCACTTCTATTTACTCGATTAGCGGCACTTCCACGGCGGGATGCATTTCGTCTCAAACAGTTGAAGTTATAGTGTATCCTTTAGATCCCGTTACAATTACCGCCTCTTCATACACCGCCTGTCTGACAATAACAGGAGGCGGACCAATTACTTTATTCGGTACGCCTGCCGGAGGAACATTTCTTGGTTCAAACATTGCAGGTAATCAACTTAACCCAACTGCTTTAGGAATTTTTAAGCCGGTCTATTCTTATACTAACAGTTCAAATGGTTGCGTTAATAGTGACACGACTCAAATTGAAGTATTTAATTGTACCTCATTAATTGAGCTTGAAAACAATATTGAATCTATATTTCCTAATCCGGCTAATAACTTTGTAACGATTAATTTTACTAATAAAAAGCTTAGAACCGCTGAGATTGTTGAAATAAGTGGTAAGTTAGTCTATCAGACAACTATTAGTAGCCTTTCGCACGAAATACCCCTGAAAAATTTCTCTCCAGGAATTTACGTCCTAAAGATTACCGAGGGAGACAAAACTCGACATTTTAAACTCGTTAAAAATTAGAATGGTTTCTCCGGAAATTGAAGAGAGTTGGAAAAAATTATTGGCAGAAGAATTTCGTAAAGAATATTTTCAAAAACTAAAATCATTCTTATTAGAAGAAAAAAAACAACACACAGTTTTTCCTCCGGGCAAATTTATCTTTAATGCATTTGATCAAACACCCGTAGACAAATTAAAAGCTGTTATTATTGGTCAAGACCCTTATCATGGGGTTGGACAAGCTCATGGTTTATGTTTCTCTGTAAATGATGGAATTAAATTTCCACCAAGTCTTGCTAACGTTTTTAAGGAATTGAAAAGTGATGTAGGTTGTGAGGTTCCATTTTCAGGTAATTTAACTCCTTGGACCCAACAAGGCGTGTTTTTACTAAATGCAGTCCTAACTGTTCGTCAAGGACAAGCGGGCAGCCACCAAAATAAAGGCTGGGAAAACTTTACAGATGCTGTAATCAAAAAGATTTCAGACAACAAAGAGAATGTTGTTTTTTTGCTTTGGGGAAACTATGCTCGGGCAAAAGCCGAACTAATTGATAAGAATAAACATTTAGTTTTAGAGGCGGCTCACCCCTCGCCTCTGGCAAGAGGCGCCTTCTTTGGTAGTAAACATTTTTCGAAAACAAATGAATACTTAAAAGCTAAAAACATTAAAGAAATAAATTGGTGTTTATAGTTCTTTGGCTTTACGTTTTTCCTCGGCAACTTTTATGGCCGTTTTAATAATAGTGCTTAACTCCCGAATCTTAATATTCTCCTTAGGGTATAAGTAATAAGCCTTCACATATTTCCTGGAATCGGCTTTAAGTTTTGGATGATCAATTAAGTGACCGTTGACAAACCCGATATAACCAACCTTCCTTCCTGTTTGAACAGAAAAATAACAAAATGGTTTCCCATTATAATAAAAGAATGGTACGCCATAACGATACAATTCTTCAATATTAACTGAAAATGATTTTATCTTTTCACGTAAATAAAGAAAAACTTCATTTAGTTCTTCCTCATTCTTAAAATAAAATTCTTCTAATTTGTTAAGCATGATACAAAAGCATCTAAATATTTTTGTTTATTTGCTTCGGTAGAATATTTGCTTATAACTTTATGTCTTCCCTTCAAGCCAATAGACTTTCTCAAAGCACTATTCTCTATTAATCTAGAAATTGTATTAATCCATTCATCATTGCTCAGTACCAAAAATCCATCTTCCTCATTTGAAACAATATCCATGTTTGCACCCACTGCAGAGGCAACAACCGGCACTTCACACGCCATATATGATAGTGCTTTCAGTCCGCATTTCCCCTCTGCCCATTCATCATTTGGTAAGGGCATTACACCGATATCAAAGGAGTTTAACTCCCTGACCTCGTTCTCAGGGCTCCATGCAGTACCAACAATTCCTAACTCTTCATTAACATAATTTTCATCACCAAGTACCTTTATTTCAATCCGGTCTTTATACTTGCTTTTCAACTCCTTTATTACGTCTATTAACATTTCAAAGTGCTTTATGGTACTTAAACTTCCACTCCATCCGATTACAACTTTGTTGTTCTCCGGTTTATTTACAATTTTTTTATGTATGGCCGTGTCAATTGTAGTTGGAATCAAAATAGCATCCCTAGAAATTCCGGTAGTTTTCTTCAATAAGAATCTGTTTCCCGCAATAACCTTATCCGCTAGCCTTACACTTGTGAAAAACTTGTCCGGTTTTTTAAGCCATGACCATTTTTTATTTCCTGGACTTGTATCAGGAATCCATATAGCATCATCAAAGTCAAAAATAATTTTACACTTAGTTCTTTTTATTTGCTTCTCGAAATAAGATATTCCTAAAAAATGTGTTTCTCTTTGGATGAAAACAATGTCGATTTCACTTAATTTTCTGCAATCCTTCCTTCTCTTGATGATGGTTCTGAAAACGATTAATAGCTTTTTGAAGAAATTTCCATTAGAATAAAAAACAATATCATCCTTCTCATTTAAGAGTGGTGCCCAAATAAATTGGAAACCATTAGTTTCTAAAAATGGTATATACTGCTCGAAACGATATCTCTGACTGGGCGAACGGTTAGGCCTATGCGCAGCTAAAATCAATACTTTTGGCACGTAACAAATATATGAAAACTATATATTTTACTTATTCATTTCTATGATTTATCTTTAGGCTTTTAATGAGGCGCATTCTTTACCAATTGATATTTCTATTGATTATTTCCAAATCTTTCGGGCAATCAAAAGACACTTTATTCTTAATGAACGGGAATGTTATCGGACAAAATATATATGACACTTTACTAAATGCTATTTCTATTTTTGATCCGAAGGACTCAACAAAAAAATTACACTACGAAGAAGATCAATTATATATGGTAAAGTATGCCAATGGATTTCAGCGTTACTATTATAGCCAAGACAGTACAAAATATAATTGGTTTACAAGAGAAGAGATGTGGTTCTTTATGAAAGGTGAAGCGGATTCAAGAAAAGGATTCAAGCCTAAATGGTGCGCAGTTGGGGCAGGGATAGCAGGGTTAATTGGTGGTTTATCTGGCACTTTTTGGGGACCAATTTTGCCGTATTCTTATATGGCTTTTAGTGGAATTACAAAAATTAGAATAAAACATCATACAATAAGTAACCCGAGCTATTTACAATATGATGCATATATATTGGGCTATGAAAGAATTTCAAGACAGAAGCGAAAAATATGGTCGTTAATTGGAGGTTCGATTGGCTTGGCTGCAGGCTATGGTAGTTATTTTCTTTTGCATGATAAATACCCGGAAACTTTTCAAGTTCAGTTTCTAAGAATTAAACTGTAATGGTAAAAGAAAAATATTGTCTCAAATATTTCATTCGCTTTTCAATAATCTTTTTTTCTGTAATTGATTTTGCTTTCAGTCAAAGTGATTTATCTAAAACAATGTTGTACAAATTAAAATCCGGTGATTCTTTAACCTACTATCAATGCCACGTTGAAAACGTTAAGATGAAAGTTGAATCCGCTGACTATAACAACAACAGCGTAAATAAAACCATATCAATTACTGAAAAATTCATAATTCACAAAAAGGGAGACGACTATTTAGTACGTTATTGGAAAAGTGACTTGTATTTGTTTCCTAACAGGAAATTCTCCGGATTAAAAATACGTGAAAAGAAATACTGGAACTTTTCATATTCGAATAACAAAAAACTTAATAAAACTGAAATTGATTTTTTAGCTACCCTAGAGTTAAAAGGAAAGGAAGCTAATGAATATGATTATGCTATTACTAAACATACATTAAATCAAATTATTATTAAACAGAATAAGAACTTTATCCAGCTAATTCTTGATACCAGCATTGTAATTAGTCCCCTGCTCAAACTTAACTAAGGTTCCGCATAATACTTTTCTATATATATACGAAGCTCCTCTTTATTCAAATTCGAGCGCAAATCTCCTTTAATAGTTAATGAAACGGCTCCGGTTTGCTCGCTGACACTTAGCGCAATTGCATCTGTAGCCTCGCTTATTCCCACTGCCGCTCGATGTCTCATGCCTAGCTGTACAGGAAAATCTTCTCTCTCTGATACCGGCAAAACACATCTAGCTGCCACTATTCTATTATCTCTAATAATGATTGCTCCATCATGCAGTGGTGAATTCTTAAAAAATACGTTTTCTATTGCCTTTTCATTGATGACTGAATCCAAAATTATGCCGGTTTGTATATAATACTTCAAATCAGATTTTCTGCAAATCACTATTAAAGCACCAGTTTTTGTTTCCGACATATTAAAACACGCGCGAACGATCTCATCTATTGCCAATTTCTCAGTTTGCTCTATTGCTTCCGAAAGATTAAGTCGAATGATTTTTTTGAAATTTCCTTTTTTTATCATCTCGTTTGATCCAATAAACAATAAGAATTTTCTTATTTCCTGCTGAAACACAATCATTACAACTATTACGCCAACATTTACAAACTTTCCCAGCAATGAACTTAATAATTCAAGCTCTGCGGCTCTAACCAAAAAATAAATTAAATAAATAAATGCCAGTCCGATAAAGATATTTATTGCGGCAGTACCTTTAACTAAATTGTAAAACAAATAGAGAATAATTGCGACCAAAAAAATGTCGATTCCATCACTAATAGTAAACGAAATGATTTCCAAAAGTTATTTGCTTTTTAAGTAGTCGTTATAAAGTTCATGAATGATTCCGTCAGAAACGCCAATTTGAGGCACATAGATTTTACCTATTTCAGCATTCTTCATAACGGTAATAAATATTTTTGCTGCATGTACAATTACATCAGCCCTATCAGGCTTTAAATTAAATAATTCTATGCGTTCACTTACCGTATATGCATTCAACATTTCAAACATTGATTTCAATTTCTCGTAGGAAAGGTGTTTCGTTTCCTTCTTTCCGCTCATCTTAAATATTTTATTAATGTTTCCTCCGGAGCCTATAGCAAAGATTGGATGTATTCCTTCTGACACTTTTTTTGTCCATTTTTTCATTTCCTCAAAAACTTCCGGATCAAGCTTGTTGTATAACATCCTTAGCGTTCCAATATTAAAGGATTTTGCCGCAATAATTTTTCCATTATTATACAAGGTTAGCTCAGTACTTCCTCCGCCTACATCAATATAGAGATAAGCATATTTTGGATTAAGTGTTTCTTCTGTATGATTTGAAAAAATTAAACTTGCCTCATCCTTTCCGTCAATGGTTTCAATTTTCAATCCAATTTCAGATTTCACACGCTCTAACAACTCAGGGCCATTTTTTGCATCCCTCATGGCACTCGTTGCAACTGCACGATAGGCCGCTACATCATAAGCATCAATTAAATGCTTAAACCCTTTTAATGTTGAGATGAGTTTGTTTTGTTTATTCTTGGAAATTTCTCCTGTATTGAAAACATCTTCTCCTAAACGAATGGGCATTCTTATTAATTCCTCCTTACTGAATTTTGCTTTCTTTCCAATTACTTGAACGCGACAAAATAATAATCGCATTGCGTTGCTTCCTATGTCAATTGCTGCAAATACCATATTGTTTTAATCTGCTAGGAGGATTTTTGTAGATACTTATACACTTCATTTTGCACTCGAATTTTTGCCTCCCCTTTCGCTTGTTTTCTATATTTATTTAATTGGTTCTTATCTATGATCCTAACCTTGGTGTTTCCACTTAACTGAATTTTAATTATCTCTTTTATCTGTTCTCGTATTTCTTCATTATAAATTGGAACCGCGACTTCACTTCTGCTATCCAGGTTTCGGCTCATCCAATCCGCAGAGGATATATACATTCTTTCTTGTCCGTCATTATGAAAAATGAATACTCTTGCATGTTCCAGATACTTGTCAACAATACTAATAGCCTCGATGTTTTCACTCCAGCCTTGCATTTCTGTAACCAAAGAACAAGCACCTCGCACAATTAATTTTATTGGCACACCTGCATTACTGGCCAAATACAAATACGAAATCATTTCCTTATCCACAAGACTATTCATCTTTAATACAATTCCGCTTGGTTTACCTTTCTTTGCATTCTTGATCTCATTATTTATTAGGCCGATGAACACTTTACGCATGAAAAAAGGTGCCACGGCCAGATGCTTGAATTTTCCCACTTTAAAATTGTTCTCATAAAAATCGAATACCTTACTAACCTCGTTACAAATTTCTGGATTAGCGGTTAGTAGAGAAAAGTCCGTATAAATCTTTGCTGTTTTTTCATTAAAATTTCCAGTTCCTATATGTGCATAACGAATCTGTTTGTTTGCTTCTTTTGTTGTAATTAGAAACAACTTTGAATGAACTTTTAATCCGGCAACGCCATAAATTACATTGGCTCCTTCTTCATTTAACTTTTTTGCCCAATAGATATTATTTTCTTCATCAAATCTTGCTTGCAATTCAACCAATACCGTAACTTTTTTTCCGTTTTTAATTGCGTTAATCAATGCTGTGGCAATTCGAGAAGATTCTGCTACGCGATACAAAGTAATTTTGATGCTTTCCACAATTGGGTCTATTGAGGCTTCAATTAATAAATTGATTACATGATTGAATGAATGATATGGATAATGTAACAAAATATCCTTCTGCGAAACCGATTTTAATATGGTTGTTGGATTATTCTTCAAATATTTATGTTCGATGGGTTTTGGATTTCTGTAAACCAATGATTTATCACCTATTTGGGGGAAACTGATAAACTCTTTAAAATTATGATACCTGCCACCCGGTATAGCATTATCCTTTTTCGACATGTTTTGCTTTCGCATGATGTAGCGAAGCATGTCTTCAGGCATAGATGAATCATAAACGAAACGCACAGGAGAACCTTGCTTTCTAGCTTTCAAACTTTTCGAGATCTTCTCAACCATGCTTTTGCTTACGTCATTGTCTATCTCCAATTCCGCATCTCTTGTTAGCTTAATATTGTACGCTTCAACCGTTTTAAAACCAAAAACATTAAAAATCAAATCTGTGTTCTGACGAATAACATCATCTAACATGATAACAAAATTCTTATTGTCAACTTTTGGCAGAATAACAAATCTATTCGATTGCTTAGATGGAATTTCAATTAAAGCGTATTTAAATTTTTTGTGATTATTATTGAGTTGTAATTTAATGTACAAATAGCTGGCCTTGTCTTTCATATAAGGGAAAGGTTTACTATCATCAATCATGATAGGGAATATAACCGGCGTAACCTCATCAATAAAATATTTTCTTACATACGTCTTTTGACTTTCGGATAATTGTGTCTCATTAACAAAATAAATATCATGCCTTTCTAACTCCTTCTTTATCTCAGAATATATTCTATCGAACATTCTCTGCTGAGTAATAACGCGCTTTTGTAGTCTTGCCAGCAATTGTTCCGGGCTCTCGCCATAAATTTCCTTTGCGCTTTTGCCTAATTTTAGCAAGCGTTTAACTGTAGCAACTCTCACACGATAAAATTCATCGCGGTTGTTGCTGAATATTCCTAGAAACTTTAGTCTTTCTATTATGGGCGTTGTTTTATCAGCCGCCTCTTGTAATACCCTTTCATTGAATGACAACCAGCTAATTTCGCGGTTGATATAAGGCATTTGCTTTATCTTCATTGTTTAAATTCTTTTGGAAATTTTTGAGTATAAACCTTGGCGCAATTTTCTCTTGCCTCTGACCACTTCTTAATCTCCAGCTCCATTCCTATTAAACCACACGTTGGTACATTTTCAAAAAACAATTCACTGTTAAGTGCATTTGCTAAGTCAGTAAATCCCGGATTGTGTCCAAAAATCATCACAGAATTAAACTCATTTGGTAAATTCTTTAGATATCCCATCAGTGTTGCCACATCCGCCTCATATACCTTTGACGTCAAAATTATCTTTGCCGTATCCGTTTTTAACTCTCTCGCAAAAATGGCTGCTGTAGATATTGCACGTGTGGCATCTGAAGAAATAATAAGTTCCGGTGTATCGTGATTCTTTTTATACCACTCACTTATTCTATAGGCAGCATCATACCCTCTTTCGTTTAGAGGTCTGTCAATATCCCGCAAAGTATCGTTTCCCCAATCACTTTTTGCGTGTCTTACCAATATTAGTTTCTTCATGAAAAATTATATTTACAAAGGTTTTAAAAGCCGATTATTTGTAATAACTTAAAGGATTAAAACAGGCTTAATTTACGGATAAAATGAGCAATAATTCAACAATAAAATGTCCTAATTGTCAACACGAATTCCCAATCGGAAATGCCTTGGCAAAAGACATTGAAAACGATATTAAAAGCAGATATTTAAAGAAGTATCAGGAAGACAAAATTGCTCTTGAACAAGAAAAATCCAAATTATTGAATGAGGCGGAATTTCTTAAAAAACAAGCAGAGTCTCAGCAAAAAATAATTGATGAAAAAGTAACAGTTTTAAAACATCAGTTACAGCAAGAAGCCATTAAAAAAGCGGCGGATGAAATGAAAATGCAACTGGACATTTTAAACAAGGAGTTAGAAGAAAAGGGGAATAAATTAAAAGAAAGTCAACAAAAGGAATTACTATTAATTCAGAAAGAAAAAGCCTTAAAAGAAAAGGAAGAGGAAATGACCTTAGAATTAGAAAAAAAGCTATTGGAAAAAGAAAAGGACATTGCTGATAAAATTAGAAAAATTGAGGCGGAACGAAACGAATTAAAAATTAAAGAGTACGAAAAAAAACTAAGCGACCAAAAAGACCTTATTGAAACCATGAAAAGAAAGGCTGAGCAGGGAAGCATGCAGTTGCAAGGAGAGGTTCAGGAACTGGCATTAGAAGATTTATTAAGAAGTAATTATCCATTTGATGATATCGAAGAGGTTGGAAAAGGCGTTAAAGGCGCAGACTGTGTTCAGATAGTCAAAAATAGTTCCGCTCAAATCTGTGGTAGAATAATTTATGAAAGCAAACGCACTAAGGCATTTGCCAACGAATGGATTGAAAAATTAAAAACAGATATGCGCTCCATGCAGGCAGATATTGGAGTAATAGTTACAGAAACCTTACCAAAGGATATGGAACAATTTGGATTAAAAGATGGTATTTGGATTTGTAGGTTTCATGAAATTAAGGCTGTGTCTTATCTATTGAGGGATGGTTTGGTTAAAGTATCAGCTGCTTTAGTAAGCCAAGAAAACAAAGGCGACAAAATGCAAATGTTGTACGACTATTTAACCGGAAATGAATTCAAACAGCAAATTGAAGCCATTGTTGAAGGTTTTGTTTCTCTTAAAGAAGGCATAACAAAAGAGCGCATGCAAATGGAAAAAATTTGGAAAGAAAGGGAGAAACAGTTAGAAAAAGTCCTGCTCAATACCACGCATTTTTACGGCTCGGTTAAAGGCATAGCAGGAAACGCTGTTGGAGATATTAAATTTCTAGAGTAACCGAGGGATTTAATAATTATACACGTCTAATAAAGAATGATCGTGTTATTTTACGTAAATTTATTATTAAGGAAATGAAAAGAAATCTTTTACAACTGCTGTTTGCACTAATTGTTCCTTCTCTTGTTTCTGCGCAAGGATTGTATAATATTAATACCATTCAAAAAATTGAAGTTGAATTTTATCAATCTAATTGGGATTATATATTGGATACAGCTAAAGCCGGGGCAGATGGCTATATTATTAGCAAATGGGTTAAAATTAATGGCGTTCAGTTTGATAGTGCGGGCGTAAAGTTTAAAGGCAATAGTTCATACAATGTAAATAATGCAAAGAACCCGTTTCATATTGAACTCGACTATGTAAAAAACCAGGACTATAAAGGCTATAAAGACATTAAATTAAGCAATGGTTTTAAAGACCCTTCTTTTATAAGAGAAGCTGTTACTTACAAAATAGCGCGACAATATATGCCGGCTCCTGATGCAAATTTTGCTCAGCTTTATGTAAACGGAGTTTATATTGGTGTTTATACTAATTGTGAAGCGATTACGAAAACTTTTGTGGATAAATACTTTTACTCTAAGACAAATACTTTTTTTTTCATGGACAATTTTAATTGCGGATTAAATTATTTGGGCTCAGACAGTTCTTTATACAGTGTATATACAATGAAGTCTGACTATGGTTGGAACAATCTGGTAAAGCTTTGTGACACACTAAGCAATTTTACAAATAACATCGAAAATACATTAGATGTTGACAGAAGCTTATGGATGTTGGCCTTAGATAATACTATGGTAAATCTTGATAGCTATATTGGCGGACCTAAACACAATTATTATGCCTACCAAGATGGCAATCATCGTTTTAATCCAATCATGTGGGATGTTAACGAATCTTTTGGTGTATTCTCAAATGCAGGTGCCGGGCCTCCAATGACATTCAGTCAAATGCAAACTATGACCCCCGAGCTGCACGGCACCGACAATAATTGGCCGCTAATTTCCAAATTATTTACCAATGCATCTTATAAAAAGATGTATTATGCTCATATGAAAACTATTTTAAATGAAAATTTTTCTACCGGCACCTATTCAACTCTGGCTTTGAGTTATCAAAGTATTGTAGACACTGCTCTTCAGTCAGACAATAATAAATTTTTCACTTATTCACAGTTTTTAAGTAATGTGACCACCAATATCGTTAGCGGTCCTCAAACCATACCCGGTATCACCGCGCTTATGAATACCCGTACCAGTTACTTACTTTCAAGCACCAGTCTTTCTTTAACTGCACCTACGATCTCCTCTCCTAGCTGTGCGGCTAGTCCTAGTTTAAATTCTGCTTGCACCATTACTGCTAATATTATTAATACCAATTCAAATGGTGTGTATCTGGGGTATCGTTTTAATGTGCAACAAAAGTTTAATAAAATCCCAATGTATGATGATGGTTTGCATAATGATGGTGCTGCAGGTGACAATATTTATGGGGCTTCCTTTACAATGACTTCTAATGTTGCCCAGTATTATGTTTATGCTGAAAACAATAATGCCGGTGTCTTTTCTCCCGTTAGAGCCGAGTATGAATTTTATACTGTAGTTACTATTCAAACACCTCAGGCAGGTGATATTTCTATTAATGAATTTCTTGCCGACAATCAAAATGATGTAAAAAATGATATTAATTTATACGCTGATTGGATTGAGCTGTATAACAATTCAAGTTCGATCGTTGATTTATCCGGCTCATTTATTACGGATAACTTTTCTAACCCCAATAAATTTACATTTCCTGCAAACACCACTATCAATCCCAATTCATTTTTAATTATATGGGCTGATGAAGGAACTACGGCTCCCGGTAGCCTCCATGCCAATTTTAAATTATCTGCTGGTGGTGAAGAGTTAATGCTTAGCAATCCTTTTGGTACTATCCTGGATAGTTTGTCTTTTGAACAGCAAAATACAAACCAGTCGTTTGCTCGTTGTCCTGATGGTATTGGATCATACTCTATTGCGTCTATTCCTACTTACAGTATGTCTAATTGTGCTACAAGTGTAAGTAAAAATGATATTGAAGGCGTATTATTTTACACATATCCGAATCCTGCATCAAACTCATTTTTTATAGCTGCAAATACCACTCAGCACGTTAAGCTTGAAATATATAATTCCATCGGTATTTTAATTAAAACTGAAACCGTAGAACAAGTTGCTGAAATTAAAACATCAGATTGGGCGTCCGGTATTTATTTTATCAAAAACGGCACTACTACAAAAAAGATTCTTATTCTAAGATAACATGTTTTCAAAAATTAAATTAAGTTTAATAATAATTATTTCTGCTCTTTCAATTGTATCTTGTAAAAAAACAGCAGGAGAAGGTGGCAAGGCATCCATTTACGGAACAATAATCGAAGAAGACTGGAATTCTGGTTTTACTACGTTAAACGGTATATATGCAGGATCAGATAGAGATGTATATATCATATATGGTGATGAAATAAATTATGGCGATAAAGTAACTACAAACTATAAAGGGGAATATGAATTTAATTATTTAAGAAAAGGCAAATACAAAGTCTATATTTATTCAAAAGACAAAACATTAAAAAGCCAATCCGGTGATACTGTGTTTGTAAAAGAAGTTGAAATAACAGGTAAAAAACAAAAAATTACCATTGATCCAATTACAATTTATAAATAATGAAACACTCTTCTCTCATACTATTTATTCTTATTATTTGTACTTCAGCATTAACTGCTCAAAAGAAAAAAGAAATAAAAAAGAATCGTATTAAGTCCATTACTGTTACTGAAACATCATCTGGAATAACAATTAATGATAACAAAACTACATATAATTCAAATGGCGAAATTGTTGAGGAAATTAATTACAATAAAAAGGGGGAAGTAAAATACATTAAAAAATATTCGTATAATTCAAGTGGCGATTTAATTGAAGAAACAGAATGGTCTGGAGACAATGTCCTACAAAATAAAAAAACATACAAATACAATGCGCTTGGAGAAAAAACGGAAGAAAATCATTTTGACTCAGCAGGTAAATTATCCAAAAAAGAAGTGTTTACGTACAATAAAAATGGTTTAAAATTTGATAAAAAAACTTATGATGCTTCTGGCAAATTAATTTCAACCAAAAAATATACCTATCAGGTTAAATAATGAGAGCAGAATGTCGTCGTATATTAAAAGATTTTAACCCTGTTTCTTTAGACAAATTAGATTCTGTTAGATTGCTCAATCGTGTAGACACAAAATTTGTTTTTAATGCCAATATTTTACCAAGCATTTTAAAGGAATTAATAAGCAGTTATTTTGTATTAGAAATAAATAGAATTCGCGATTTTGAGTATAACACCTTATATTTTGACACTCCTGATCTAAACTATTACCAACAACATCAAAGAGGTAAGTTAAATAGAACAAAAGTTAGGCATAGAACTTATGTTGATAGCAAAACAGGTTATTTTGAAGTTAAGTTTAAGACCAATAAAGGAAGAACTATTAAGAAAAGACTTCTACACAATAAAGTTACATTTGATGATAAGCAGGCTCAAGACTTCTTCAAGAATGTAGTAAATATAAATCCAAACAATTTAATTCCTCAAATTTGGATTAAATACAATCGCATTACGTTAGTCAATCCTACTCTAACAGAAAGAATTACAATTGATTTAAATTTGCAATTTACTAAAAACAATATCTTTTTCAGCCCTTATGAATCTTTAATAATTGCAGAAGTAAAACAAGATAGAAAATGTTCAAATTCCGAGTTTTTAAATTTAATGAAGAAGCATCGGATCAAAGAAGGTGCCATCAGTAAATATTGCTTAGCTATTGCAACAACTAATGAAGCAGTAAAAAAGAATAACTTTAAAGAAAAAATTCAATCCTTAAATAAATTAGTACATGTTAATTGACTTTATCCTTCAGGTCTCTGACCCTTCAGTTGCAGATGAAGAATCGGTAGCCGCGTTAAAAACTGCTAGTAAACTGGGGTTTCGTTTTATAGTAGATTTCGTTTCTGTATGGGCACTCATTCGTTTGGTCTATTTTCCAATCTACAGAAAGAGAGAATTGTTTTTTACTTATTTCATATTTAACATAGTCATTTTCATGATTTGTTTCTTATTAAATAAAGTGGATTTAAGCATGGGAGCTGCATTCGGTTTATTTGCGGTATTTAGTATGCTCAGATACAGAACTGAAGACATCAGCTTAAAGGACATGACTTACTTATTCTTGGTAATTGCTATCGGGTTAATTACTGCTGTTACAAAAGTAAAAGGTGTTGGTGAAAATATTGAATTAGTATTTGTGTCGTTAATCAATTTAGCTATTATTCTTGTTGCATATCTTCTGGAAAGTAGTTTGCTTTTGAAACGAGAACATGTTAAAACCATTTTATATGAAAGAATTGAACTGATTAATGAAAATAAAATGGAAGAATTAAAGTCGGATTTAAAAGAGCGTACAGGTCTAAATATTCACAGAGTTCATATCCAAAAAATTGACTATTTAAAAGATGCTGCCCAAATAAAAGTTTTTTATTTTGAATAACAGGCTATTCATAATTTACATTACTCTTATTACTAGTACATTATCTGTTTTTTCGCAGTCATACGAAAATGACGCTGCATTATGGTTAAGTGCTGGACTCGAAAAACCTATCAACGAAAAATTTAGTTTATATCTAGATCACAAATGCAGAATTAATAACAATGTTTCAAATTATTCATTAAGCTATGTAAAAGGTGGCGTATCTTATTCGGTTTTCAATTGGCTGAAAATTGAAGGCGACTATGGTTATGGAAAGCAACTTCAAAAAGAGTTTTATTATTTAACTAAACATCGATTTAACTTCTCTGCATTTTTTAAAATTGGCATTGACAAATTTGATATTGTTTATCGTAATAGAACACAGGCAAGGCTAACAGATAAAGAAATTGGAAACAAAGACCTCGTCCAAAATTGTCACAACAGAAGTCGGTTAGCAATTAAATATGAGTTATCAAAACGTGTTAAGCCTTATGCTTCATATGAGATTTACTGCCCGCTATATCATTTTTCTAAAATTATTTTTGACCGTTCCAGAACTGAGATAGGAGTCAATTACAAACTAACCAGAAATTCTTCTGTGGAAATATTTTATATGTTTCAACAGGATCTTTATTGGAAAGACAAACCGAAAAGAGATTTTATTTTGGGTCTTGGCTATTCCTTCGAACTCAATTAAACTGGTCGTTTTGAGACTCATTTTTATTGCCGAACAAGCCGTTTAACAAGGAAGATATTAGGGTAAGTATAAAGCTAAACAATATTGCCCACCAAAAGCCTTTCACCTGAAAACCATCAACTAATTTTGCAGCCCATAATATCATTAATGCATTAATTACTGCTAAGAACAAGCCCATTGTAATTAAAGTGATTGGAATAGTTAATATGGTTAACAGGGGTTTTACTATTGCATTCAGAAAAGCCAATACCAGAGCCACTAATAGCGAGGTAAGAAATGAATCAACCTGTACTCCCGGAAGGAGATAGGAAGATATGATTACAGCCAATGCAGAAATGATAATATTTGCCAGAAACTTCATTAGGTCTTTTGTTTTTTCTTTTTTGCGGCGGGAAAAAGAATGTTATTCAATATCAATCTATAACCCGGTGAATTAGGAAATAAATTTAAATCTGTTGGCGGCTCCTCTACTCTATGCTCGTAATCCTCAGGGTCATGCCCTCCATAATATGTCCAGGTGCCTTTTCCAAATTCACCATGAATATATCTCGCTTCTCCGTACGCCTTACTCTCTCCCATAATAAGCACTCCTTTTTTTACATTCTCCTTTTTAAAAGCTACTGTTTGTCCCCAAAAACCTTTAACTGTACTGGTATGATTTTGACACAACATGGTTGGAACCGGATCCCATTTGGCAGAAAAATCGAACAATGAAAAGACATCTGTTTGCTCATTCATGCCAAATTTTCTTCTTGTATGATAGGTGTCAATGGTTGAATGTTCGTATTCTAAAGGGTTCATGATGATGTTGTAATTTTCGAAGGCAAAACTTTTTGAAAAATCTAACTTAGTAACAGCATTTTTATCTGCAGGATCTCCATCAAACATGGATTCGCAAATATCAAGCCCTTCTGCTGCCAAGGAAATTTCATAGGTATCAGTTGCGCTGCACATCGCAAATAAAAATCCTCCGGAAAAAACAAAGTCCTTTATTTTTTTCGCAGAATTTAATTTTAATTCAGATACTTTAGAAAATCCCAATTTTTTTGCCAATGATTCATTTGACTTTACCTCTGCTTTGTACCAGGCAGCGTGCATAAAAGAACCATAAAATTTTCCGTATTGTCCTGTGAAATCTTCATGATGTAAATGCAACCAATCGTAGTCTTTTAATTTATCTAAATACAATTCTTCATCATACACAACATCATAGGGAATCTCTGCATACTTTAACACCAGTGTTACTGCATCGTCCCACGGCTGCTTTCCGGGAGGGGAATACACTGCGATTTTTGGCGCCTTCTCCAGTTTAACTGCATCTTGATTGATTTCAGGGTCTGAAATTTCTGACAATATTGAGCTTGCTGTTGCATCACTTATCAATTGGTAACTTACGCCTCTAATGTCACATTCCTTGGAAACAGCATTAGACGCAGGGATTAAAAAACTGCCGCCTTTATAATTTAACAACCAATGAATTTCTAAATTTCCTTGTAGCGCCCAATAAGCTATACCATATGCCTTTAAGTGATTCTTTTGTGTTTCATCCATTGGTATCAAGATAGAAGATGCAAAAATCCTTCCAACGACCAACAATAAGAATATTAACAGGGCTTTCTTCACTCTTCTAAGTTACAAAATTTAATACTTCACAGAATAATGCCGGATTTAAAAAAGGTTAATGCCATTTAATTTTGATTTAAAGTAAAGATTTCTATATTTGTTTATACTTAAAAGTTATGAGACTGTTTCTTACTCTATTAGCGCCATTGTTGTTTTTTTCGTTTGCTCAGGCTCAACCTGCAAAAAGAATAGCAGCAAGAAAATGTATCCGTAGAACAACTGTTGTAATGCATCATGCGCATAAAAAATTAAAAGAAAACAAAGTTTATACCGGGCACATGGCCAGATCATACAGACATCAGCGCTATGCTCGTTTTCTGTTCAGACAGGGAAAATTTGTTCGTTCCATTCACCACTCAAGACGTGCTCGCCAATTAGCGTTTATGGTGATAAAAGCTAATAAAGGAACTGTTGAAAAAGATTGGGAATTTACAAAGGATGAAAACCCAGGTGGCAAAGCCATTAGCGACGAGGCTTTGGAGAAAGAATTGCCAAAAGATGATGAGAATATTACTGATGAATCACTGTCAGAAGGAGACTTGAAAGATATTGACGTAGAAGAAAAAGATTAAATATAAAATATGGAAACAAATACAGAAACACCTACTTCAGGTAACGAAGACAAAACAGTTGCCATTGTAGCTTATATTACTTTGATAGGATATATCGTTGCAATTATTATGCATGGCAATAAAAAAACAGCCTTAGGCACTTATCACCTCAGACAAGCAACAGGATTAATTATTACAGCATTTGCCAGTTGGATAGCCATGTTTATTATTGGCATGATTCCTTTTGTAAACTTCATTTTAATTTTGTTAGCTCCTGTAATTTGGATAGGCATTTTAGTTCTGCTAATTATGGGAGTAATTGCAGCTTCCAACGGCGAAATGAAGCCCTTACCATTAGTAGGAAAAATGTTTGAGAAAATGTTGGGGAATGCGTTTAATTAATATCAATAAGCTTAAAAACAAAAAAGGCGAGAAAAATTCTCGCCTTTTTTGTTTAGCTCATAAATGATAAAATTTTATTGACGCTATCTTTGGCATCGCCATATAACATCTCTGAATTTGGTTTGTAGAACAATGGATTGTCTTCTCCGGAATATCCTGCGCTCATCGAACGCTTCATGATGATTACTTTCTCTGCTTTCCAGGCTTCTATTACAGGCATGCCGTAAATTGAACTTGTTTCATCATCCTGTGCACTTGGATTTACAACATCGTTTGCGCCAATTACCATTACAACATCTGTATCCGGCATATCATCATTGATCTCATCCATTTCCAATACAATATCATAAGGTACATTTGCCTCTGCTAATAACACATTCATGTGTCCCGGTAATCTTCCCGCAACCGGGTGAATGGCAAATCTTACATTTTTACCTTGCTTTCTTAAACGTTGAACCAAATCATAAATTGGGTATTGCGCTTTCGCAACTGCCATTCCGTAACCCGGAACAATTACAATTGATTTTGCTTCTTTTAATAATCCGGCCACCTCTTCATGATTTAAAGACGTCACTTCTCCTTCGATGGCTTTTTTCTCCCCGGCTTTTGGTGCCAGACTTGAAGACGCAAAGATTACCGAGAAGAAAGAACGGTTCATAGCGTGACACATGTGCATTGAAAGTATCGCCCCTGAACTACCAACTAAGGCACCAGTAACGATTAATAAATCGTTGCCTAACATGAACCCTGCTGCAGAAGCTGCCCATCCTGAATAAGAGTTTAACATAGATACAACAACAGGCATATCTCCACCGCCAATAGCCATAACCAATACCACGCCAATAAAAGATGCAATGGCAGTCATGATGCCTAAATACAATAGGCCGCTTGTCCCTTCAGCCTTACAAAATAAAACACCTAAAACTACACTGGCAATTAGCAATGATAAATTCATCAATTGCAAGCCACTAAAACTCCAAGGTTTTGAAGGCACCTTGCCATCTAGTTTCCCCCAGGCGATAATAGAACCTGTAAAGGTGATGGCGCCAATAAAAATTCCAACGAACACTTCAACCAAATGTATGGTATGCTCTGCACCCTTTAATAATTGCGTTTCAGGATCAAGATAAGAGCCGAATCCAACCAATACAGCCGCTAAACCAACAAAACTGTGAAGAATGGCAACTAACTGAGGCATGGCAGTCATCTCCACTTTTCTTGCCAACATAATTCCAATAACTGAAGCAATGGCAATTGCACCTATGATGTATATATGGCCTTCAACTCCCTTTCCTAATACTGTAGCAATAATTGCCACAATCATCCCTACGATACCGTAAAGCACACCACGCTTTGCAGACTCCTGTGTAGACAATCCGCTTAAGCTTAAAATAAACAGAATACTTGCAAATAAGTAAGCTGCTGTTTGTATTTCTTTTGCTATGAACATAATTTAATTCCTTTATTATTTTTTGAACATTTTCAACATACGATGTGTAACCACAAATCCTCCGACAATATTAATGCTTGCTACTAAGATTGCAATTGAAGCAAGAATGGTCATAATATTGCCTGCATCATTTTTGGTTTGTAATAACCCTCCAATTACAATGATACCGCTAATTGCGTTGGTTACTGCCATTAATGGCGTGTGGAGCGCGTGAGAAACATTTGTAATAACTTGCCAGCCAACAAAAACCGCTAAAACAAACACTGTGAAGTGTTGGATAAATGCAGGCGGAGCAAATGCACCAACCATCAATAACAATCCGCCAACTACAGCTAAACTAATAATTGTAGACATTGCGGCTTTTTTCGCTTTGGCTTCATCAGATATCTTTTGTTCTTCTGGAGTAGGAGCTGCTGCTTTTTTAGCGCCTCCTCCTGCGGTAGGACTTACTTGTAAAGGAGCCGGCGGCCAATTGATTTTGCCATTGTGGGTTACCATCGCACGAGAAACAACAGCATCTTCCATGTCGATTTTGAACTTCTCCGCCTTACCCATGTCATCTAACAAGTGACATAAGTTGTTGCCATAAAGTTGCGAAGCTTGATTCGGTAATTGATCAAGCTTACCAATAATTTTTACGCCATTTTCAGTTGTTACAATTTCTCCGTTCTTAGTGTAAGCACAATTACCTCCGGTTGATGCAGCTAAATCAACAACAACTGAGCCCGGCTTCATTGCTTGAACATGGTAATCCATCCACAATTTTGGCGCCGGTCTTCCCGGAATTTGAGCGGTAGTAATTACAATATCAACATCCTTAGCTTGCTCTGAAAATAATTTCATTTCTGCTTCGATAAACTCTTTACTCATTTCTTTTGAGTAACCTGAAGCAGTGGCGCCGTCTTCATCAATTTCGACTGTCAAGAAAGTGGCGCCCATTGATTCGATTTGTTCTGCTACTTCTTTACGCGTATCGAAAGCACGAACAATTGCGCCTAATGAGTTGGCTGCTCCTATCGATGCTAAACCGGCAACTCCCGCGCCAATCACCAATACCTTTGCAGGCTCCACTTTTCCGGCAGCCGTAATTTGTCCATTTAAAAATCTCCCGAAATGATAAGACCCTTCAATTACCGCACGGTATCCGGCAATGTTTGCCATAGAAGAAAGGACATCCATTTTCTGAGCTCTCGAAATACGTGGGATTGAATCCATTGCCACGGCATTCACTTTTTGGTCTGCCAATTTTTGTAGCAAGTCTTGGTTTTGAGCCGGCCACAGATAAGACAGTAATACCAAGCCCTCTCTCATCATTTTCACCTCATCTACTGAAGGCTCTTTCACCTTAAGCACAATATCAGAATCTTTATAAATCTCCTGTGCAGAGCCAACAATTTTTGCGCCGGCTTCTTCAAATTCCTTGTCTGAGAAATTTGCTTTAGCTCCGGCACCTTTTTGGATATAAACTTCAAAGCCTTGTTTTTGCAAGCGCTTAACGGTTTTCGGGGTGGCTGCCACCCTTAACTCACTTGGAGAAATCTCCGCAGGTATTCCAACTTTCATCCTTAAAATTTTAAGGAACCAATATCAAGAAAATACCGCTAAAAATCAAATATTATACCGAATAATTCTACTGGTTTGAAGCCGCTAAAGAATTTGAGCTAACTCCATAATCCTCAATAATTTTATTCCTTTTTCGCCTCAATTTTTTAAAGTGCCTTAAGGCCCCCATTGGCATAAGCTTTCGAACACCAAACCTGTAATCATAATATACGGCGCCAAAGGCAGGGTTAAAACTAAAGATGGTGGTTTTTTTGCTATTTGGTCTTATAAAGGCTAAGCCATAAGCTGCAGACACGCCAAATGTGGGAATGCCGCAAATTAAAGTAATAATTAACGTCCTATTAACTGCACGACTCTTGTGTCTTGTAAACTGAGCGTAGGTTAATGTATTAATTTTTTCATTTCTGAAAAACTCCCAAACATTTGGTTCTAATCTGAAAATATCTATTCTCCCGATATAATCTTCATCTTCAAGCTCTTTATAATAATGAACTACTTTATAGCCTTCGTTTTCCTCCCTGCTTGCCAAAAATGTTGCATACAGAACATTCTCATACTTAAATTTAGTATTGAAGTTTGTTGTTGAAGCATCCGGTAATGAAATTGCCCTGACATTTATTTTTTTGTGTCCGGATATTTTTCTCGCAAAACTGTTTGCCATTTCCTTTCCTTTTGTCTCTGATTTTCCAAATAAATATTTAGTCTGTCCAAACCCAAAAGGATAATAAGCGTTAATATCCAAGTGTGAAAAGAAATCAACTTTAGGAACCATTGCTATTTCGGCTTGATTTTCTTTTATTGCATCATTCAATTTATTGTCTCTGTAAGCAATCGCAAAATCCTTTCTTTTTGCTTTTCCGGAAGCCAAATACTCTTTAATATTTAATTGTCTTTTTGCTTGGTTATTCTCAAACAACGCCCTGCTTAAAAATGCTTCCGGTTCATTTGCTTTTATTAAAAGTCCCGTGAAAAAATAAAACGCTTCCTTATATGTTTCAAATGCATAATCGTTTCCTTCAAACAAATACTTTGCTTTAATACGATTATAATTAAAATTATTTGGCACAAGATACTTTATGTCATGCAAAATACTCTCGCCCTTTTTAAATCCGGATTTAGTTAGCTTTTCTGCTAAGAAACCTTCCTTTCTCAATTTATAATTTAAGAGGCAGAGTCTTCTAATAGATTCCTCAATATAATAATGCATTGCCGAATTTTCAGGATTGTATAAGTACATAATAAAGGCGCGCTCCAAACATTCCTCGTATTGATGATTGCTGAACAATAAATGAATTGATTCTAATTGCGCTTTTTTTTGTATCATCAATAATTTATCCTGACTTACCTTATACGTCTTATTGGCATCCTGTTTATTACTCGCTACAAACTCATTTAGCTTTCCAATTCTTTCCTTCAAATCAGGATGCGTACTTAACAATTTTTCTAAAGAATTTACTTTTATCAATCCTTTCTTTGTTATTAATTCCACTGTATCAGTATTTGCTAATTCGCTTTTGTTCCTTTTAGAAAAGTATTCATTCTCTCTTATTATCAATTCATAATTGCTAATCCCTTCTCTAACATCATATCCGGCAGAAGAAACTATTTCAAAACCAACTTGGTCTGCTTCCAATTCCATTTTCTGTGAAAATTTCTTGGTGCTTAAATCAAACTCCAAGTCTTCTCCCTTTTTGGATTTCTTTTTCTTAGTACTAACAGAATTACGGTATCCCTTTTCAATATGGTTTTTAATGTAATGCGCTAATTCATGTCCCATTATTGAAGCCAAGGCCGCTTCATTTTTTACTTCAGCTATCAAGCCTATGTTAACTATCATTGTTCCATCATACAAACAATATGCATTAATAGCGCTACTACGACCAATGTATGCTCTTATTTTTTTCTTTTGAAGATTAGATGGTAGAATTTGCTCCAATATTTGGTTAACATACGTTTCTACCTCATCCCATCCAAAATAAATTTCTCCTTGCTCAAACATACCAGACTTCCCAAAAACCGTTGAATATAAATATTCATCCAAATATTTTTTTGGAAGTTTCTTCTTCATTCGATTCTTATACTTGTTGTATTCCTCAATAGTTTTAATTGTATACTTGTCATTTATGTTTTCCGGAAACTCTACCGGCTTATATAACTGAGCTTTAGTTAAGAACGATAGTGCCAGCAGTAATATGATAATATATCGTGATTTCATATAAATTAATTATTCGATTGTTGATACATAATATGCTCCTACGAAGAACAAGGCGCAAAAAATTAATGAGAAAAATATATAGGCAAACCAAAAGGCAAAAGTGCTCTTATGTGCTCTTATAGCAACTGCTTTACCACTCTCAGCATCATACAATACATCGTTGTTATAAAGTAATACTTGATTGTCATTCTTTTTTAGCGCATGTTCAATATCTTCAGGAAAAACAACAAAAGTATTTGCATTTGATTTAGTAAAATCCTTCGTGACATAGGTAATTCGCTTCTTTTTAGACTTTTTCCTGGATGTTGCCTGCTTTTTAACTTGTTCCTTTACCAACAAGACATTCTTTGTTTTTATCGTTTCAATATTATCAAAGTATGAGATATCTTTCTTTTTTGTTATGCTCTTTTTTAATTGTTCATAGTTACTGTTCATTGCCAATTCAAGCTCATGATTAAAATTTTTAACCATCAAATTAATATACTGTATAGGTATATTAATAACCATCCGATTGACATAATCAAAAGAACTATAAGAAAAAACCAAATAAGGCACCTTAGGCCTGTCTCGAGAAGAAAGCAATTCTTTTGGGCTGTTTGAAAGAAAATAAACTATGCCTTTCTCCTTTGAAAGTGAAGGAACCGAAGAAAAATAATTAGTATTGTATCTAAATAAGTATAGCTGATCATTGGATAACTTGTTATTAGTTAGTTTGTTGGTAAACTCAAGCTCGCTCATATACTTCACTTTCGATACTTTCCAATATTTTTCCAGTGCCTGAACCAGCATTGCCTCGCTTGTGGACTTCTCATTTTCAATAACGGCAATTATTTCCCTCTTTTGAGCTAATTGAGCCAATTCTTGAACCTGTTTAGGCTTGAGGTAAGTTACGATTGTTTGGGCACTATACTGCCAGGAAAACGCTAAAACTAGCGTTAAATAATAGAAATGATTCATGGATTTGCTATTAATCTACAGAGAATATTTTCTCTATTTCGCTTTTAAAATTTGACGATAAAACTTTTCTTTTCAAGCTTAACTTTGGTGTAAGCTCCCCTGCGTCTATAGACCACTCCCGGTCTAAAATCTCGCAACGTTTAAGTTGTTCAAAAGCAGCAAGGCTTTTATTTATTTCCTTTATGTGGGTGTTGATTATTTTCTTTAGATCTTCATGTTTGGACATTTCCTTCTGATCTTTCCATTCGATATTGTTTGCACTACAATAATCTTTAAAGTTTGCAAATGACGGTACAATTAAGGCCGACGCAAATTTTTGTCCCTCTCCTACAACCATGCAATTTTCTACATACTTGCATTCCTTTAATTTATTTTCAATTGCAACCGGGGCAATGTATTTACCGGCACTTGTCTTAAAAATCTCTTTCTTTCTATCTGTGATTTTTAAAAATTTATTATCTACAAAGGTTCCAATGTCGCCGGTATGTAGCCAGCCTTCAGAATCAATAACCTCAGCTGTAGCTTCAGGGTTTTTATAATAACCCAGCATTTTGTTTGGCCCCCTAGTTAATATTTCTCCATCTTCCTCCGCAATTTTAACTTCACAGTCTTTAATCACCGGACCAACAGTGCCGTATTTAGCATTTCCTTTTCCAAGTCTGTTTACAGATATTACCGGACTGGTTTCGGTAAGTCCATATCCCTGCAAAATTGTGATGCCTGCACAGGAAAAAACCCTTTCCAGCCTGGCATTCAAAGCCGCTCCGCCGCTTACTAAGAATCGTAATTCACCTCCAACCGCTGCTCTCCACTTCTTATACACCAATTTGTCTAAAATGCTTCTTTGAACATTGTACCATAGACCATGCTGACCCTCTCCTTCATATTGGTTGGCAATATTAACCGACCAGTCAAAAATCTTTTTGCTGAATCCGGTTAATTTTTCACCGGCAGTCATAATCTTTTCGTGCACCCGCTCGATTAATCTCGGAACTGCGACAAATATTGTTGGATGAATTTCTTTAGCGGTATCTCCCAACAGCTCCAATTGCTCTAAATAATAAATACTACAGCCATGATATAAATAAAGTGAACTCACCATGCGCTCATAAACATGGTTAAGAGGCAAAAAGCTTAATGTTTTCCACTTAGACTCAAATGGCACTATGTCTATACATGCCATAATATTTGAAGCCAAGTTACCATGTGAAAGCATTACTCCCTTCGGAATACCGGTAGTGCCGGAAGTATACAATATTGTAAGTAAATCATCTGCCTGAATACCTCTTTTGCTTTTTTCAACTTCTTCAATTCTATTGGCTTCACCTAATTTCAAAAAATCATCGAAATGTTTTACCCCTTCGATTTCATTGAAAGAAAAAACAAACTTTAAGTACGGCAATTCATCGCTTAAATCAGCTAACTTTTTATACAGACTTTTATCCGAAACAAACAAGGCTTTAGCCTCACAATGATTAAGAATAAACTTTAAATCGTTACTACTTATTGTTGGGAAAATCGGAGCAGTAACAATGCCTACTTGTTGGCAACCATAATCAACCATATTCCATTCTGGACGGTTAGTAGACAAAATCGCCACAATATCTCCACTTTTTAAACCAAGTTCCAACAAGCCAATACTAACTTTATTGGTAAGTGAAATAAAGTCTTCTGAACTGTAAGCCTTCCATTCCTTTTTAGAAATTTTCTTGTTTAATAGCGTGGTGTTATTTGGCCCTGACTTGATAATATCAAGAATGTCAAATACTCTAGTTATAGTTGCGCCCATAATTTATAATTACTAATATACTGTTATTTTTGAATATTAATAATCAAAACTAATATCTTTACGGTATGATAATAATTACAGGCGCGGCAGGATTCATAGGGAGTTGCTTGGTGCAAAAATTAAATATCCTAGGTCATGAAAATCTTATTCTGGTTGACGACTTTTCTAAACAAAATAAAGCCGGAAATTACCAATCAAAAAAATATCTGGAATTAATTGAACGAAACTTGTTTTTAGAGTGGTTTAATTCGAATGCCAATAAAGTTGATTGGGTATTTCACATTGGTGCACGTACTGATACTACAGAATTTAACGTTGAGATTTTCAATGAACTCAATTTAAATTATACAAAACGCATCTGGGAAATTTGCAGCGAAAATCAAATTGGCTTGGTCTATGCTTCATCGGCCGCTACTTATGGTCTTGGTGAATTTGGTTATAATGATGATGAAAAAAATATTCCAAAATTAAAGCCTTTGAATCCATATGGAGAAAGTAAAAATGATTTTGATATATGGGCTTTGGCGCAAAAAAAATCACCGCCTTTTTGGTATGGCCTCAAATTTTTTAATGTGTATGGGCCAAATGAATATCACAAAGGAAGAATGGCATCAGTGATTTTTCACTCATTTAATCAAATCAATCAAAATAAAAACGTTAAACTTTTCCGTTCGCATAATCCTAATTATAAAGATGGAGAACAGCTACGTGATTTTGTTTACGTAAAAGATGTTGTGGATGTGATTTGTTTCCTTTATACTAAAAAGCCAAAAAGCGGTGTTTACAATCTCGGAAGCGGAGAAGCAAGAAGTTTCAAAGATTTAGCATTAGCCGTATTTCATGCTTTAGAAGTAGCCCCTAGCATTGAATACATTGATACCCCTGTTGATATAAGAGATAAATACCAGTACTTTACTGAGGCTAACATGCAAAAATTAAAAAATGCAGGCTATGAAAACAATTTCACTTCTCTGGAAGATGGCGTTTCAGATTACGTTTGCAATTATTTAATGAAGAACGCTTTCTTCTAGTTTCTTTTCAATTTTAATTCCGCTTCATAGGAACTTGCATTTAGCTTGGAATCTATCCATGCAATAAAATCAAAATACTCGGTTGCAATTCTTTGATATGGGTCTTTAAAAACTTCCATTAATTGTTTTTTCATTGAAAACAAATAATCTGACTTACTTTCCGGCCGTTTTACAGAAATAGCATATAACCTGAAATACTTTAAAAATACTGCCTCGTACTGAAAGACATGGTCCAGTTTTTTAAAGAATCTCTGAGTCGATTTGTAAGAATAGATTAAAAAAGATTCATTATTCATTTCTTCATGAACCAATAAATAGCAAAGTTTTGCCATTCTGTATAAATCTTGCCTTGAAGTTTCGAAATCTGAATTCAGGATTACGTTCAAGTGCTTTAAGGCTTTCGTTACTTCGTTTTTTGCAAATGCATTTACAAATAATAAAAAATGTATTGTTGTTCTTTCCTGAGCGACTATCTTATCACCTTCTTCTTCCATCTTTCTCTGGATTTCAGGCAACTGCGAATCGATTATGTGAAACATTCCGGAGTAATTCGCATACATTAAATCGTAAACAGTAAGTCTTGAAAAGATATGGTTTTGTAAATCGGGCGAACTAAAAAATTCTTCATTTTTAATCTCCCTTACTTTATCAATAAACAATTTTGCTTCGCCAAAATTGTTGTTAATTGCTTCTAACCTTGCTTTGAATCCATAATAGTTAATATACAACTTAGGAAACTCTCTGATAAGAAATTCATTCTTCTTAAAAAGACTTCCCGTGTTCTCTACAGATAAAGATAGTTTTTCATGGTCACGTAGTAATCTATAACAAATCATTCTAGAAAAGGAAGCAAGCATTTTTGCTTTCTGACAAATTGATTCCGGTTCGTTTTTCAAATAAGGATTATTTAAAAAGCTTTCCAGCATATACTTTCTTGAAGCGTCATGGATTAGTATACTTTGATTAAAATAATATTCGACCTCACTTAGTAGTTGTGTATAAATTCGAATGCTGTCAATTTGTTCAATACAACTATTCTTTTCTTCCAACAACTTTTGAAGCCTTTTGCATTTTTCGTCATTTGGAATTTCGCTCACCGGGGCAAAGCGAATCTGTAAATGCAAAACTTCTAGAAGTGAATGAAACAGCTCATTTTGGTTTGCAATATTCTTCACTGTTTCTGCTTCCATATCAGCTAATTCATGCAGCCCCCTCTCATAAAGAATTTGGATTTCTTTACTCTTGTCGAAAACATAAGCAGATCCTTTTTGATTAATCCTGTATAAACGTATGCTTTTTAAGACATGATGAAATAGTTGGTTTTTTTCTGAAGCCAAGTGCTTAATAAACGGCTCTTTCTTAATTTGCTCTTTTAATGTTTCTTCATTGTATTCTGGTTGTTCAGAGATATACTCAAATAGTCTTAAATAATTCTTTTCACCCTGTTGTAATGAAGAAGACTTAATGAAAAATTTCTTTTCACCATCACTCATTGAATGTATTAACTCATGTAGTATCGGACTAGGCTTCATGTACTAGTTTTGTTTCTTTTAAATAAGGATGTTTAATGAATAAAGTTTGAATTTCGTTAATACACTTATCATGCTTCTCAACATCATTCAAGTATCGAAATATCCTAGACTTGCTTGATAAACCTAAATATTGCTCGTAAACAGACATTAAATCAGAATTGTTATTAAACAATGGTTCTGATAAATAATTTGCTACTTTATCACTTCTATTATTAATCTCACACCGAATGTTAAAATCCAATTCATACAATTTCAATATCTTCTTCTCTTTTTCAATTAATCCCTCTTCTTCTTTTAACAACATAGCTACTTTAGAAGTAATTATATTCCCTTCCTCATGAAATGTTAACTTTTTTTCTATGTCCATTAGCTTGAGCAGGCTACTAAAGGCTTCCTTTTCATACAAGGCGGTTTTTACTCCGGCTAACATCTTTCTACATTGTCTATACTGTGCCTTATCTAATAAACATCTTAAATTAAGTATTTCGTCTTTCCATTTAAACACTTCCGAACTTGGCGTATGAAAGTACTTTAGCGCTCTTAGGATTATTTCATACAGCCTCTCAATTTCATACTCAGAAAACTCTTTATGTTTATCCCAATTGAACTCCGCTGCTTTATCCTTTTCAATTATGTCAAATAATCTTAAAGGTGATTCAATATGCCCGCCTTCGGTGCCGGCATACATTTTAAAAAATCGTTTTTCCGATTTTTTCATTCCCCTAATTAACTTAGGTAAGTATTTTACTATCTTATCCAAAAAAGCACTTTAAATATACAATTCATACTCGCAAATTCATCCTAATTTGCTAAATTAGTAGGTACATTATTATGAAAAAACGTTTAGGTTTATTATTTATTTTCTTTTTGACGGTAAATTTTACAGGATTCGCCCAGTATAGTTGTCAAGATTACAAACTAAAAAGTTCCCAAATTCCTCCATATTATTCAGAAGAAAATTTAAGAAGCGACACGTTTGATGTGTTCAGATACGAAGTTCATTTGGAAGTTGGCAATTTTTCTACAAAAGACATTAAAGGACATACGCAAATTAAATTTGCTCCTAAGATGTCTAATCAAAACTCCATTCGTTTCGATTTATTGAAAATGCAAATTGATTCAGTTAAAGAAGGCAGTACGCATCTTACATATAACTACAATGACACCTTATTACGTGTTTTGTTCTCTGCAACAAAAAACATCAACGATACATCTTATGTTAATGTTTATTATCATGGACAGCCTGTAACTGACAACAGTGGCTGGGGTGGCTTTTATTTCGATAATCACGGCGGCAATGAATATGCATATAATCTAGGTGTTGGTTTTCAGGCAAATCCTCATAATTATGGCAGAGTGT
>JBFWYJ010000001.1:0-35019 GCA_050186555.1 Bacteroidia bacterium | reverse complement strand
AACTGGCATTAAACCAATTGTCTACGCCACCAAGATAAAATAACAATCTGTCTGTACCTAAAGAATTGCCCCCGGCAATACGATTACACCATGTTAACTGACGATGAATTTTTTGATAATGTCTGAAATCAAAACCACTGGTTATTAAATCATGCCTATCGCTTGTGATTCTTCTCCAGTATTCAACCCAAACTTTTCCCCGAATGCCGTTTAATATATTTAACATTACCGGACGTGTATTATCATAAACAAATTCCATTCTCAAGCCGCTATAAAAATCATAATCAGGTTTTTTCGGTAATGAAACATCGCCAAGAGAGAAGTAGGCAAACTTATCGTTTCTCAACAAGGCAGACCCTCTTAAAGACATAACTTCGTTAAACGGATATTTTGCTGTATACCTTATATCGTGAGTATGTGCACGTGCAGGAAAGCCATAAAAATTATCAATCTTAACAAAACTTTGGCGATGCGCCACAAATTGATGGTCGATTAATTTTTTTCTGTATTCATATGAAATTAGAAATTCATTATCAACTCCGCCTATCGTAAATAAGTCAGAAATCCCGGCAAATCTATAGGCACCAACTATTCTGTGGTCTTCAAACAAATCGCTTACACCAATTTTTGTGAGAAAGTTTAAACCCGGATTTAAATACACCGGCGAACCCCCACCTGAAAATCTTTGGTAGTTTGTCCCCATAAATGAATTGTCAAATTGTGTTACTACGTAATCTGTATAGAATGATGTAAAGTAATTTTGTTGAATAGGAAATTTAAAAGTTTTGTCTTCATTCGTAGGCTTTTTAACCGCTCCGGTATCAAGTTTAACAACTTCTTTTTCATTGTTTGCTACTTTGTTTTTGTCGCCGGTCAGTTGATAGTTTTCAAAATCAATTCCATCTTTTTTTACAGGCGTTGATACTGTTGGTGTAATAAATTCATTCACATATGTTTTTGCACCATAGAAATATGGATCAATAAGAATTGGTTTGAAAGTCATTTTAAACCAGGTTTCTTTAATGCTTGGCGTGGGCACTTCATTCAATTTGCTTAAAGGACTAACCGCCAGATAATCTTTTCCTTTGTAATAAAACACCTCCGCTACATGCGTGCTGGTTTGGTTAAAATCCTGCTCAAGGATGTTTCTGTCAAGATTCCCTACTAATCTGGAGTTAAAATAATATCTGTAATGTTCAGTGGTATCTACAAATGCTAAAGCGCTATCGAACTTGGCTATGTATCGATTATAAATGCCATTCTTATCACTAACATAGCTTATATAATCATTACTGTATACTTGAGGCAGTTTCTCATCTATGTCTCTTGTGTTTGTTACTCTTACTAAAACAGGATTAGACAAAGGGTAACTAGCCATAAATAAATCCATATTTCTGTTAAATTTATTTAAATAAGGCTGCTCATCTTTTAAACCAAGAGTATCGTTTGTGCGATTACTTTCAAATACAATTTGGGTTGAATTTTTTACAAACACCGGATTTTTATCATCCCAAATATCATCCGTTATTTGCTCAAGACCGGAATTGTTTACAGTAAACACAAAGATATCACTTTGGGCTTTTCCTTTCTTCACACCGCTAACCAATAATTTTTTCCCGGTATAATCATATGATATGGAATTAACAATTTCAAATCCAGGAAAATTTCTTTCTCTTTTTTCGCCCGTTTCTTTGTTATAGATTAACAATCGTAACTGGTTCTTTTTTTCATAAACTATAGCCAGGTGTGTTTTATCAGGATGCCAATCCATCAATGGATAAGAGTAATCAGCCAAACGTTCTATTTTTGGACCAAATTTTAAAACGCGTTTCGGTTTTTTCGCATCTATATCTTTCACAAAAACTTTCAATTGATTTAATTGACTGGTGGCATAAGCAACTGTTTTCGCATCAGGACTAATCTTTAGACAGTAATAGTGAACATTAGCCTTATATTTTTTTAGAACAGAATTGTTATTGATTGGTGAAGTTCTTGCAGAATCTTTAGACATATACAAACGTCTGTTTTGTGTTTCGATAAAATCATACAATAAATTATCTAAGGAGATGCCTAATACAAACAAGAATGAATAGTCCGGAGAGCGATTCATCTTTGTCATGTAAAGCAAATTTGGCAGATAAGATTCGCCATGCATATCTACAACATAATGCCATATAGCGTGTCCTGCGTCCGCAGCTTTTTGTCCGGACAGCTTGTTAAACTTATCGATGCTATTTGTTTTTAAAGCATCATACAACATATTATCATACTTACTGTCCCAGCCTTCTGCCAAATACTGAGCCAGGCCTTGTGTATACCAGTATGGTAAATTAAGTAAGGTAGAATTTCTAACCATTTCTCTTGCATTACCACCATAAAGCATTTGCTTTATCATTAATTCAGCTAATGCATATCGGATTTGTTTATCCAAATCGGCATGGCTGCCATTGAAAAAAACAAAAATTTTGTCGCCAATCATTTTTGTTGTACCACCAATGTTGCTAGATTCATCGGAATTTAATCCCAAATTACTTTGATTGAAATCTTTTTGGTTGTTATATACAATGACATTTAATTTATCTTCAAGCTGAAATTCCAATCTTTTTTCAAGTATTGGCATTTGATTTTTAACGGAAACGGCAACATATTTGGCAATATCTCCACCGCCTGCATAAGAATAAACACGAAATTTATTATAATCAAGATATGTCCAGTTAAAATCTTGGTATTGAATTCTGTTTTTACCAAAATCCATTTGCATACCATAGTAGAACTGAGCCGATATTTTCGAAGCAGAAAATATGGATAGGAGAACAAATAAATATTTACGCACTAAGTTCACTGGCGTGACTTATAAAGGTAACACAAATTGGGTTTTCATCAAAAAAACAAGTAAATTCTACAAACGTTTAACAATAAATTTTGCCTGAAGAGCCACTTTACCATCGGTTAACCAAATAAAATACAAACCATCTTCAATATCGTCGACAGGAAATTGCCCGTAATCTTGATTAATCGTCAGGTATAAGCGCTCGCTTTTTTGACCATTTTGACTGATAATAAAACCTTCTAAATAGTTGGTAACATAATTGTTGATTTTAAATGAAACAAAACTTTGGTAATTGCTTAGTGGATTAGGATATAGCAAAATGGAAGGTTTCCCTGCATTTTCGCCAACATATATCCGATGGGTTTTAGAAGTTTCATAACCGGGAATGCTTACCCGATAATAATTTATTGTGTTTTGTAGAGGATTAACGTGTAGGTAATCATGCGTTTCTTCACTAGATTGATTTCCGCAAATACCGGAAAAAGAATAAACGGGATAAAAGTTTAATGAATCTGTACTGTGAAGAATTTCATAGCCGGGGCAAGCTATACCCGGTAGAATGCTAAATCGTACCAAAACATTTGTGCCGGTTTGGTTTTGGCTGCTAACAGGACTCAATGATATATTAGCCAGACGTTGCCCAAATACAGACAAGTTAATTGTAATGAATAAGTATATCAGTAGCCTTTTCAATCGTGTTTATAGATCCAAGCGTAATCCTGTTGGTTGTTATTGTATAACATCAAGACATAAGTTTTGTTTGGCAGCTTAAGTTTTTTAAAGTCGACTTCAACTAATTTTTTAATTGATGATGCTTTTTTATTATCAACGATGGTTCGGCTAAAACTACTGTCCATAGGGTCATATAAAACCGCCGTTATCAAGTCATTATTATCTATGTTTATCGGAACCTTAACCTTATTTGAAAATATTATTGTTTGTTCTTTACCAAAGAATTTTGGCTTTACAGGGATTTGGCCTAATAGTAAAGAATCAGTTAATAAAGAAGTATAAACGGAAAGCTTTTTTGATGCATCAGTTTCCATCCAGGCCGGACGAATAATGCCATTTACAGCAGATAACCCAATATAATCACCAAAAAAAACACTCTTAAATGTAGGAAAAGGCTTTTCTGTTATTGTATGATGATTAAAAGTTTTACCACCATTTCGACTGACAGACAAGCAAACTTCAGTTAAATTATCATCAGGATTGTTTTTCCTGTCATAATATAAAACATAGATGTAGCCTGTTGATTGGTCGATTGTCATAAACGGCATGAATTGTTCTTTGTGATTCGGGTGATAGGTAATTAATATTCTATCACACCAGGTTTCTCCGCCATCATCACTATAACTAATAAATACATCCTTGTTTTTTTTACCGTGTTTTTCGTCGCTCCAGCAAACATAGATTCTTCCTCTGTGCGGCCCCTTGCTTAGATCGCACGCCGTAAAGGGCAGGCCATTTGCTCTAAAAATTCCTTCCACTTCGTATTCCCATCCTCCATAAATGGAATCAATAATTATTTCTTTATTAAGCCATGTCTTACCGGTATCCAAGGAACGATTAAACACCAGGCCTTTAGGTCCAGCCCATGCCACATACAATTCACTATTTGGACCAACACAAGGTACTGCGCCTTCAACAGTATTATCACCGTCTAAACAATCACCGGGATAAAAATTTATTCTTATTGGCTCAGACCATGTCTCTCCCATGTCCTTAGAGCAGCTGTATCTGATAATAGAAGAGTCTTGCGGATTCTGGCTTTCATATTTATCAAATTGCGTCCATGTAGTATGAATATAATTTGTTTTAGGGTCAACTACCGCCCAATGCTTGTCCTGAACTTTTTTATTTGATTTACCAAAGCCAACACAGGATGGAAAAGTAGCGCCATGATCCGTTGATTTATTTAAAACAATTCTATCTACCCACGAACCGTCAGGCGTGATTTTTGGAAAGGGAAATGAAAGATGCATATAGTATGCATTCTCTAAAGTATCCCAAAAGACGAATGGATCGCCGTATACATTATAGGCAGGACACTTCAAAACTTGTCTGCTCCAGGTTCTTCCGGAATCATTGCTTTTATACAAGCTTGCCAAATTAGCGCCGCCAATTATTTCTGCGGGATTTTTTGGATTAATTGCAATAGATACTTCTTCAGGGTCAGAAACATCACTTATTTTTATTTGTTTGAAAACTGATTGAGAAGTTGCACTGGAAGCCGCGAAAACAAAGAAAATCCAATTAAATAATTTCATTCTTTTGAAAAAGCAATTAATAAGTTAAATTTACGACTTATTTGAATTGAATTAGGTATGGAAAGAAGCACAATTACTGAATATATAGGCCAAAACAAAGAAAGAATGTTAAACGAGCTGTTGGAATTATTGAAAATTCCTTCTGTTTCGGCTGATACAAAATATGAGAAGGACGTTTTCGCTACTGCAGAGGTTGTAAAGAATAGATTAGTAGAGGCTGGTGCAGACAATGTAGAAATTTGCAAAACAGAAGGATTTCCTGTTGTTTACGGTGAGAAAATAATTGACCCTTCTAAACCAACGGTTGTAGTTTACGGGCATTATGATGTACAACCAGCAGACCCGCTTGAGTTGTGGGATTCACCACCTTTTGAGCCCGTTGTAAAGAAGACAAAAATACACCCTGACGGAGCAATTTTTGCAAGAGGTTCTTGTGATGACAAAGGACAAATGTATATGCATGTTAAGGCATTTGAAATCATGATGAAAACAAACACTTTGCCTTGTAACGTCAAATTTATGATTGAAGGAGAAGAGGAAGTTGGTTCGCCAAGTTTGGGTCCTTGGATAAAAGAAAATAAGGATAAAGTAAGCGGGGATATATTTTTAATTTCTGATACATCTTTATTGGCTAATGACATGCCAAGTATTGACACGGGTTTGCGTGGTTTGGCATATATGGAAGTTGAGGTTATTGGTCCAAATAGAGATTTACACAGCGGTGTTTATGGAGGAGGAGTGGCCAACCCGATTAACATTTTATGTAAAATGATTGCATCTTGTCATGATGAAAACAATCATATCACAATTCCGGGATTTTACGATGACGTAGAAAATTATTCAGATGCTTACAGAAAAGAATTAGCTAAAGCGCCTTTTGATATAAACGAGTTTAAAAGCGATCTAGATATAGAAGATGTTTACGGTGAGAAAGGGTATACTACAACTGAAAGAACGGGTATTCGACCAACATTGGACGTGAATGGCATTTGGGGTGGCTACATTGGCGAAGGAGCTAAAACTGTTTTGCCAAGTAAAGCAAACGCTAAGATTAGTATGCGCTTGGTGCCTAATCAAAACTCTGATAAAATTGGCAAGTTGTTTCAAACCTATTTTGAATCTATAGCTCCAAAAGGAGTAAAAGTTTCAGTGAAACCACATCATGGTGGAGAGCCATTTGTTGTAAGTCCTGATAATCCGGCATACATTGCAGCGAGTAAAGCGATGGAAGAAACTTACGGAAAAAAACCAATCCCTACCAGAGGCGGTGGCAGCATTCCTATAGTTGCGATGTTTAAAGAGATATTAGGCATGGATAGTATTTTGTTTGGTTTTGGATTAGATAGCGATGCATTACATTCGCCAAACGAACATTACGGTTTATTCAATTACTATAAAGGCATCGAAACAATTCCTTTGTTTTATAAGCACTTTGCTAAATTAAGTTAGGACATGTACAAAGTAATTGCTTTTGTATTTGTTTTATGTTTGGTTTCTTGTAAAAGCTTCAAAGAACCTGAGTGTTTAGGTGTAGCTGGCTTTAAGGTTCGTTCGTTGAACATGAAGGGAATTGAAGCTGACATTGCTCTAACTATTAAGAACCCAAATGATATTGGTTTTTCAATTTACCCAAGTCAATTTGAAGTAGAACTAGGAGGCGTGAATTTAGGAACAGCTAAATTGAAACGCCGTGTGCATATTGACGCTAAAGCAAAAAAGGATTACGATTTTCGATTAAAAAGCAGCTTCGATAATTTGAATTTGATGGACATCACTAAACTAGTTACACGTGGCGCATCAGGCAGCATTCATGTAAAGGGAACGTTAAAAGCAGGAAAATTTTATTTAAAGAAAAGAATTCCTGTTGACGAAAAACAATCAATTAGATGATTTTTTATTTCGCTGTATTACTTGTTTTTGCTGGCTGGCCGGCAAGTGACTCTAGATCTCTGTCAAAGAAATACAAACCACCCTTATCATCGCCAATTAGTTTTAGTTTGTCAACTATCTGTCTGGCTAATGCTTCCTCTTCAATTTGTTCACTAACATACCATTGAAGGAAATTATGAGTTGTGTAATCTTTTTCCTTTAAAGTAATTTCAACTAAACTATTGATTTCAGAAGTAACTTTTATTTCGTGCTTAAGAACTTCTTCAAAAACAGACTTTACTGACTTGAATGTAACAGGAGGTTGTTTAAGTGCCGGAACAATACCATGTCCTCCGCGCTCATTAACAAACTTAATCAATTTCAACATGTGCATTCTTTCTTCATCAGCATGTTCGTACAAGAAAGATGATATGCCATTTAAACCTTGGGTTTCAGCCCAACTGGCCATTGCTAAATAATATTGAGAGGAAGACGCTTCTAATTCTATTTGCTTGTTTAGCGCATTGCTTACTTTAGATGTTAACATAAATTCTTTTTGTAAAGGTATAAATAAAATAATTATTTCAGGAGGCTTAGGGCATTTCTAAGGTTGTTTATAATTTCCTTAACATCAGCTTCACTGCAGGTGCCAACAGACAGTCGATACCATGTAGACTCAGGGCTTGTGCCGAAAGCATAAAAAGGAACTATAGCCACCTTAGCTTCATTCAATAAATAAGCCGTTACGTCTTTCGTGTTTGCTAACAATTTGCCAAGAGAAGTAGTTTTACCAATTAAATTAAACTGAACAGTAAGATATATAGCCGCTTGTGGCGCAACTGCAGTTACATCAAAGCCCTCTTTCTTGAGTTCTACAAAGCCTTGGTAAAACCCATTTAATCTGGTCAAAACACGTTGCCTTTGCTGTTCGATAAATGTAACGTATGCCTGTTCATTTTGAAGAAATTTTGCTGTTGCAACCTGTTCAGCTTTTGGTGCCCAGGCACCTATGTGCGAGAGAATGGCACGCATTTTCGCAATTACTTTATTAGGACCAAAACTCCAGCCTACACGCACGCCTGTTGCAGCAAGAGATTTAGAGATGCCATCAACAAAAATGGTGTACTTTTTCATTTCAGGATTAAGCGTAACAGGATTCACATGTTCAATGTTATTATAAGTAAGTTCCCAATATATTTGGTCATACATTACATAAAGCGGTTTCCTTTCTGAACTTCGCGAATGATTTTCTTTAACTACCATTTCACATATTTGAGATAGCGCCTCTTTAGTAAAGGTTGTTCCTGTTGGGTTTTGAGGAGAACACAAAGCCAACAAGGCAGCATCTTTAAGATGAGGTTCAATATCAGCAGGAGAAGGCATAAAGTTGTTTTCGGGAGTAGCGAGAATTTCAACAGGCACGGCACCTTCTAAATAACTATAATGGTTGTTGTTCCAGGATGGCACAGCATAAATTACTTTTTCTCCGGGGTTAACCAAAGTTCTGTATACTGCATAAATCAAAGGGCGTGCGCCTCCTGAAATTAGTATATCATCAGATGAATAGCTTAGCTGGCATCTTTTATCAAGTAAATTAGAAACCGCATCTCTTAAGTCTTGAATACCATTAGCAGGAGGATAATTCGTATGTCCCTCCGAATAAGCCTGTTTAATATAGTCTGTTAATTCAGTTGGAATTGGAAATTCTTTCGGACTAAAATCTCCAATAGTAAGGTTATAGATTTTCTGACCTTCTTGAATTTTCTTATTTACCTCTCCGGCTAATTTAATAATTTCTGAGCCAATGATATTTTCCGCTAAATCTGATACAAGCATGGGTTTTAAAATTGAGTAACGAACTTACAATTTTTGCAGGCATCTAAACTTAAATGTTAAAAAAAGACTAAAATGTGGAAAAGCATAACTAAATCCATTTAAGGTTAAGCTATGATTTATATTAATTCGTCTAAAACCATTTAATATTAAGCAACTTTATCGGAACTTATAAGTAAAATCTAAATATTAAGTCAAATCTGTTAATTTAGGGAAAGATGAAGAGGTTACAATTAGAAGATTTATCAAGAGAGTTAGGCTATTCGAAAACCTTGATATCAATGGTGCTCAATGGAAAGGGCAATCAATACGGAATAAGTAAAAAAACACAGGCAGCTGTCTTAGATGCTGTAGCTAAGTTAAATTATTCGCCGAATAAATTTGCACGTGCGCTTAGAACAGGTAAAAGCTTCTTTATAGGATTGATTGTTGCGGATATTTCAAATCCGTTTTATTCCAGAATAGCAAAAAGCGTTGAGAAAAGTTTGTTTTCTAAAGGCTATAACGTTATGGTATGTAGCACAGAGGAAAATGTAGAGAAAGAAAAGAAATTATTAGACATGATGGTTAATCAGCAAGGAGTTGATGGTTTAATCATTGCATCATCGTGTGATAATTCAGAATTCTACAGCGCTCCAAGATTTAGCAAAACACCAATTGTTTTTATTGACCGTGTTATTCCATTATTCAATGCCAATTATATTGTAATTGATAACTATGGAGGTTCGATGGAATTAGTAAACAAAATTATTCAAGAAGGCAAAAAGAATATTTTATGTTTAAGCATTTCTCCTGCATATATCAGTACAATTGAAGATCGTTTAAATGGGTACAAAGGAGCGCTTCAAAAAAACAAATTGCAACTAGACAAAGATTATATTGTAAATATTGACTTCAATAACATCTATGACGATGTAGTTAGTGCATTGAAATCTATGCTTGCTAAAAAGCAAAAGGTAGATGCAATTTATTCACTGAATAATCATATTGCCATTGCAGTTCTCAAGGCGATTAAAGAAAATAAGGAAATAAGGACTGCCTATGATAAAGCCCGCTTAGCTTGTTTCGATGATGTGGAGTTATTTAACTTAATTGATAAGCCTGTGCTTTCAGTTTCTCAACCTATAGAATCTATCGGGCAAAATGCAGCGAGTATGGTTTTAGATATTATTAATGAGAAGCATACCGGCCATTCCAACATTGTACTGCCAACAAACTTAATCAACCGTTGATTGATCAAAAACTTCTACTTCAGTTAAAGCATTAAATAAATAAGTCGTTCCTGTTACAATTTCTTTACATTCTATTCTGGTTCTTATTTTTTTACCCTTAACAAACAATCGGCTTCCATTAAACATGAAGGTTGCATTTTCGGGCAAGTAGTCTAAAAATATTTTACCATTGTTGTGGTTGTCATACAGCTTTAAGGCTCGCATTAATCGTTGATCGCTGCAGCTTGAAGCCGCGGGATTTTTTAAATACTGACGAACAGCGTAGAGTAAATCAACCGGAAACACCTCTGTATTTAAAAATGGCTGCATCAATTGAATAAATGCCCATTTCCATTCATTTCCGTGTGGCTGTACTCTATCTTTATGTTTATTAAACGTATCAAGGTGTGCAATTTCGTGTACAAGTGTTATTAGAAAAGCATACTGATTTAAATTGTAGTTAATGGTAATGACATGATTTAGGCCATTTCTTGGCGAAGAATAATCTCCATAACGCGTGCTTCTTTCTTTCGTAATTTTCAATTTAAAATCAAAATCAATAACCCAATCAGCAATTAGACTTACGGCTGCATGTGGAATATACTTTTTAAGTATTTCAGAGTTTCTAGCTATTTGTAATTCACGCGGATTCACAATTTAAAAATACTGAACTTAGAAGGTAAGACGAATAAGATTTGTAATAGTTTCTAACATTTTTAAGTAAATTTAATCCGCAATGCAACATCAAAAAATAATCGACCATATTGTGAAATGGCTAAGCGATTATTCAGACAGGTCAGGAACGGATGGATTTATCGTTGGCATTTCTGGGGGAATCGACAGTGCAGTTACTTCAACATTATGCGCGTTAACGAAAAAAAAGGTTTATGTTTTGAATATGCCAATACGCCAGTTTAAAAATGAATCTGATAGAAGTTCAGAACACATTGAAGCATTGAAAACAAAGTTTAAAAATGTAATCTCTGAGAGAGTAGAATTGACGAATGTATTAGCGTCTTTTGAAGCAGCCTTTCCTGAAGAAATTCAGGACCATTTATCAATGGCTAATACCAGAGCTAGAATAAGAATGACAACTTTGTATGCCTTTGCTTCTCACCATAAATTATTGGTTGGTGGCACAGGGAACAAAGTGGAAGATTTTGGCATTGGGTTTTTTACCAAATATGGTGATGGTGGAGTTGATGTTAGTCCGATTGCCGACTTAAACAAAACACAGGTGTACGAATTAGGAAAATATTTAGGCGTTGTAGAATCAATATTACAGGCTCGTCCAACGGATGGATTATTTGAAGATGGCAGAACTGATGAAGACCAGATCGGTGCAACATATCCTGAATTGGAGTGGGCAATGGAGTTTAAGGGGGGTATAAATAATTTGTCAGAAAGAGAGAAAGAAGTTTTGAAAATATACACTGCGCGAAATAAAGCGAATAAACATAAAATGGAACCAATTCCGGTATGTAAAATTCCGGTTGAATTATTTAAAAGCTAATAATAAAAATCAAATTCTATGTTTGGAAAAATGGGAGACATGATGGGCAAGCTTCAGGAGATGAAGAAGCAAGCCGAAGAGACTAAGTCAAAATTAGACGCTACAATTTTAAATATTGATGGAGCTGGTGGTGATATCAAGATTGCCATTACCGGTAACAGAGAAATAAAAAGTTTAACGATTGCTCCCGGATTACAACATGCGGGAAAAGAAGAATTAGAAGAGCAATTATTAGTTGCATTAAACAAAGCCATAAGTCAGGCAAATGCTTTAAATGAAGAAGAAATGAAGAAGGCTGCCTCAGGTCTGTTGCCTGGGTTGATGTAATTCTTCTTGCTTTCTTTTTGCCTTGATGCAAAAAGAAACAAAAAAATCAAGAAAATCTGATTCAACACACATGCTACACGCCGGCACAGATTTTCTAGCCAGCACTCATCATATCATTACACTATTGTTCTAGTTAAAGATTATTTTCTAGAGTGGTTTATTTAACAAAGAGTATGCACTTGAAACCATTGACTTATTTATAAATAAGTAATTTTTTCTCTCCACTACTTTTTTTAAAGGCGCGATACATGCCGGGGGTATTAAATGGCATTGAAATATTCCCATCCTTATCGATGGCAATTAGTCCGCCTTCGCCGCCATCATTTTTTAATTTTTCATTAACGATTTTGTCTGTAGCTTTTTCAAGCGAAAGGTTTTTGTATTCCATCATGGCAGAAACATCATAAGCAACTATATGGCGGATAAAATATTCGCCATGACCGGTACAACTCACTGCACATGTTTTATTATTGGCATAAGTGCCGGCGCCAATAATTGGTGAGTCTCCAATTCGACCATATTTTTTATTTGTCATGCCGCCTGTTGAGGTGCCGGCAGCTAAATTGCCATTTTTGTCAAGCGCAGCAACGCCAACCGTACCAAATTTTTTGTCCTGCAAATCTTCCGGGCTTAGAGAACCGTGATCCAACTCTGTTTTTTCAGATTGTTTGATTTTTTCTAATTGATCAAATCGTTTTTGCTCAAAGAAATACGAAGTATCTACAATTTCGCAATTACAAGTTTTTGCAAATTGTTCTGCACCTTCACCCGCCATCATTACATGCTTAGATTTTTCTAAAACGCATTTTGCAGCACTTATTGGATTTTTAATTTTATGAACACCGGCAACCGCTCCGGATTTCAAAGTTTTCCCATCCATAATCGAGGCATCCATTTCATTTTTACCGTTGGCGGCAAATACAGAACCTTTTCCCGCATTAAACAGCGGAGAGTCTTCCATTACATTTATTGCCGCTTCAACCGCTTGAATGCTACTACCGCCTTTTTCCAAAACGGCATAGCCTTTTTCTAAAGCTTCATTCATTTTATCTAAATAAGCTTTTTCTAATTCCGGTGTCATATTCTTTTTTAGAATTGTTCCGGCACCACCATGTAATACTAATCCGAATGTTTTATTGCCTTGTGCGCTCATACCTATTGAGATTATTAATACGCTAATAAATCCAAGTATCTTCATAAATAAATGTAATTAATTTTTATCAAACTGATAATACATCCAGTAATTTGGATTGCTATGTCTCGGACTAATTTTAAATGCTGTATCTGCAATTATTTTAAAGCCTTTCTTTTTGTAGAATGCTAATGCTCTCTGATTTTCTGTCCACACATATAACCATAATCCGTTCTGGTCATTTTCTTTAGCTTCTTTAACACATTGGTTAAACAATAATTCACCAATACCTTTGCCTAAATATTTCTCATCAACATAAATTCTTTCGAGTTTGCAAATATGGTTGTCGTCAATTTTCGGATTTTTTGCATTCAAGACTATTTTTGAATAGCCAACCATTTTGCCATCTGCTAGCGCTAACCAAAAAATACTGTCCTTGTCCTGAAGTTCTTCATTTAGCTTTTCTTTAGTTAACTTTTCATCCAAATAATAATTGATATCATCAATTGACGCACTACTTCCATGCGATTGAACAAAGGTTTCTCTGGCTAAAATGACAAGCTCATTAAGATGTTCCGGTTGAGGTTTACTAATAGAAAGCATATAGATTATTTCACCGCAAGAACAGAAATTTCCACATGAGCATTTTTAGGCAGGTTTTTAACTTCTACCGTTTCTCTGGCTGGAGGATCTCTATGGAAATACGAGCCGTAAACTGAATTAATTTTACTGTAGTTTTTGAGGTCAGTTGTATAAATGGTAGATTTTACAATTTGCTCCATGGTGGCACCCGATGCTTTTATAATGGCGTGAATGTTTTCCATCACTTGTTTTGTTTCTGCTTCTATCGAACTCGTATCAAATTCTCCATTTGGCTTCAATGCTATTTGTCCGGACACGAAGATATAATCATCTGTTTTAATAGCTTGGCTATAAGGGCCAATCGCTTTTGGCGCATCAGCAGTTGTTACAACTTCGCGTTTTGTTTTTAATACAAATGCAAAACACAAAACGGAAATAAAAATTCCTAAACCAAAATATTTAATGTTATTCCCCAATTGGAGCCGGTGATGTAGAAATGTTTGTTAATCCTTTAATCAATAAATCCAAATCATAAAGATTCGTATAAACATTTGGTGTTACACGAATACCATTTACTTTTTCAATAATCATTGAACTTGAATGAATCTTATGCTTGGCATAAAGATTGGCTTCAATTTCATTGGCCTTCCAGTTTTCAAAGCCAATATTGGCAATAGCACAAGAGTATTCCGGTTTCATAGAGGTGGTGATTTTCGCGCCTTTTAACTTGGACGCTTTTTCATACCAGTAATTTTTCAGATAACGCAAACGAGCTTCTTTTCTTTTAGAACCAATGATGTTATGAAAATCTACCGCTGCTCCAATTGCCATTTCTGCCGCCATGTTTCTTGTTCCCAAATTTTCAAACTTACGAATATTATCACCGTCAGGATCCGGCGCAGAAAGCAAGGCCCAAACATTTTTAATTTTTTCTTTTTTAATATACAATAAGCCGCTGCCAAAAGGCGCACATAACCATTTATGCAAAGACGTTGCCAAATAATCTGCGCCCGTGTCTGCTAAATTGAAATCTATATGCGCAAATGAATGAGCCGCGTCAACAATAACTTCACAGCCTTTTTTATGTGCCATGTCAGCAATGGCTTTAACCGGAACTATATTGCCGGTCCAGTTAATTAAGTGTGTGATATGGACGATTTTTGTTTTGGAAGTAATGGCTTTTTCGTAGAGATCAACAACTTGTTTGTCGTTTTCAAATGGTTGCGGAACTTCAATCCACTTTATTTTTATGCCGTCACGTTTTTCTCTTTGTAACCATGCATTTTTCATGTTTGGATAATCGTACTTGCTAAGTACAACTTCATCCCCTGCTTTTAAATTCAATCCAAAAATTACTGTGTTAAGTCCTTCGGTTGAATTTCTATTGATACAAATTTCTTCTGCATCCACCCCACAAAGTGAAGCGAGTTTTTGGCGCAAACCTTCTCTTCCTTGATCTAATATCCGCCACATGTAATAAGACGGCGCTTCATTGGAATATTGGTAAAAACGAATGTGAGCATCCTGCACCACTTTTGGTTGCGGACTAACACCGCCATTATTAAAATTAATCACATTTGGAGAAACGGTATAACTGGAGCGTACCCACCCCCAAAAATCTTCATCGGCAGCTGCGTCTTCCGGACTCATGTTTTCCATTCTGCCGACTTGTCTTTCTAATTCATGAGCAAAAACTTTATCAATTGCACCCAGTAAGCTAAAACTCCCTAAAGTTCCTAGTGAACCCAGCATAAATCGTCGTCTGTCCATAATTGTGGTATTGAGTAATAAAGATAAGGATTTCCTTTTAGAATCAGTTTTCCTTTTTCTCCAGCAATGAGATTAGTTTATTTGAAAAGTTGATTGCATTCTTATCGAACATCAAATAGAAAAAGAAACTTGACGAAGTAGTTACAATTAATAATACGATAAAAAGTAAATAAGGGTTTAAAGAACCGTGTGTAGATGACAGGAAATAACTTCCAATAATAAAAATTAGTGGCAGGTGGATTAGGTATAATGAGAATGAAATTTTACCTAGCCAAACCAAAGGCTTTACGCTCAATGCTTTCTGAATAAAATTTGTTTGAGAAATAAAAAGCAAAATCAAAGCGCTTGAAAGTACGTGAAAGAGGATGACTATTTCATTAGGATATCCAGCAAACGGAGAGTAAATTGTTTTTGCCAAGGCTTTCTCTTCAATATTTGGAATGCCAATTAGATAAGTCCCCAACAGCAACGAGAATAGCAAGAGCGTTTTTTTATATTTTATGATTGAAATCAAAGAGGCGTTAAAAGAGAGAAAACAGCCGAACAAAAATGCTGTTAAGTAATATTTTTTAGCAATTAATAATACCACAATTAATAAAATCAAAACTAAGTTCTTCTTCTCAACTTTATGAATTACCAATAGAAGAGCCAAAATAAAAATAGCACCTAAAAATTCATGCTGCATTGTCCAGTAAACGGGAGCATAAATATTGTTGCCATTAAGGGGAATGCTTATAAAAGTTGTTTTAAGAAAGGAAGGTAAATCTAAATCTGTGGTGAATAAATCCTTTCCAAATTGAAAGTCGGAATGCGTCCGTGGATAACTTACGTCTTTAAACAAGCCAACCTTATGTAATACAAAGATTAGAAGAGCGCTGCCAAATATTGGAATTGCAAGTCTAAAATATCGTTTTAAAGCACTATTTCTTAGTACATCTTGCTTGCTTGTTTTGAAATATTTAATAGTTAGAACATAACCACTCAAAGTAAAAAACATACAAACAGCCCAATTACCATTCATAAATAAATTCAATGGTGTATTAGCCAGTAGTAAATTAGAAGAGTAGGGATTATTGATGTAGTCTGAAAAATGAAGAGAGCCGTAATAGACGCTAGAATAAAAAAGAAGAATGAAATGATGAGCAAATACTATCAAGGCAAGAATACCACGTAACCCCTCGAAATAGTTATGTTTTTCATTCTTATTTAAATGCATATTGAGATTTACATCCCAATATACTTAAATAACTCTTTTCTTACAGATTCTTTTTCAAACTTTCCTCCGTAATAAGAAGTAACTGTAGCAGAGCTGTTATCTTGAACGCCTCTTGAAGATACACACAGATGTTTTGCATCTATAATGACGGCAACATCCTCAGTTTTTAGAATCTTTTGTAATTCCTTTGCTATCTGAACCGTCATTCTTTCTTGAACCTGTGGACGCTTGCCAAAATATTGTACAATGCGATTTAGTTTACTTAAGCCAATAACTTTACCGTTAGAAATATATGCAACGTGGGCTTTGCCATATATCGGAACAAAATGGTGTTCGCAGTTACTGTAAAAGGTAATGTCCTTTTCCACCAACATTTGATTGTATTGGTATTTGTTATCAAATAGAGCAACTTTTGGTTTGTTTTTTGGATCAAGACCGTTAAAGATTTCCTGAACGTACATTTTAGCAACGCGTTGTGGCGTTCCTTTTAAACTATCATCAGTTAAATCCAAACCTAAAGTTTCCATAATGGCATGAAAATGCTTTTCTATTCGTTCCATTTTTTCTTCATCAGACAAATTAAAAGCATCTTTACGCATAGGCGTTTCTATACTCGTAAAAACATGGTCGTTACCAATATCCTCTGCTGACAAATGAGATAAATCTATTTTTTCGTCGTTAAGCAGGGTATTTAACGTAATTTCTTTCTGTTTCATATAAAGTTACTCTTAGTTCATATTGCTTATCAATTTTTTCACGAAGGATATTGTAGATAAGCTTTACAATATTCTCTGCCGTTGGAATGGTATTTTTAAATTCCGGAACATCCAGATTTAAATTTTTATGGTCAAATTTTTCTACAACATGTTTTTGTATCAAATCACTTAGGATTTTCATGTCAAAAACATAACCGGTTTTTGGGTCAATTTCTCCTACTAATTTTACTATCACTTCGTAATTATGTCCGTGATAATTGGGATAATTACATTTACCAAAAAGCATAGCGTTTTCTTCTTCACTTAAATTTGTATTGTGAAGGCGGTGAGCAGAATTAAAATGCTCCTTGCGATAAACAGCAATTCTTTCCATTTTTATTTAATCAGGATGAGTTGGTTAAGCTTATCGTGATTACGTTTTTGAAACTTAGCACCGAAAGTTTGTCGGGCATCCGTTTCAGTTTCAGGTTTAACAAACAAGCCTTTTGTTTGTTCAGATAAAGATAAAGAAAAATTTATTTGGTGGGGCCAAAATATTCTACCCCAATTCTTGGGGTTTCGTATATTTTAACACAATGTAAAGCCACATTAGCCGGCAATTTATCGAATAATTGCTCCCAAATAGCAATAGCCACATTTTCAGTACTTGGAAGTTTGTCCTTTAGAAAGGGCACATCCAGATTCAAATTTTTATGATCGAGAGGCTCTACAACATAAATTGAGATTAGCTCGCTCAGTTTTTTAGCATCCATTACAAATCCGGTTTCCGGGTCGGGATTTCCTTTGACCGTAATCATTACTTCGTAATTATGTCCATGCCAGTTTTCGTTGGCGCATTTCCCAAAAACTAAAGCGTTCTTTTCCTTGCTCCAATTATTGTTGTACAATTTATGAGCAGCATTAAAATGTTCGTGACGGGTTAAGTAAACCATGGCGCAAATTTAGGATTTTAAACGTATTTTTATGATTCCAATTTAAAGATGAACAAAGTTCTTATAGTTGCAGCTACTCCTTTAGAAATCCAACCTCTTTTGGACCATTTCTCTATTGTTGTTACCGGTGAAGGCATGTATGATACTATGATAAATGAAAAACGCCAGTTGAATATATTAATTACGGGCGTAGGAATGGTTAATACAGCTTATCAAATTGGGAAGTATTCAAATGAGTTGTTTGATTTTATTTTGAATCTGGGAATTGCCGGCTCATTTAATGATGATGTTAAAATTGGAGACGTTGTACATGTTGCAAAAGACGAATTAATTGAGATGGGTGCGGAAGATGGTGATGCTTTTTTAAAAGCACATGAGTTAAATATAGGAGCACATGCGAATTATACCGAACAATATAATATAAATTTGCCCTCAATCGATCAATTAAAAAAAGTGAAAGGGGCAACAGTGAATAAAGTGCACGGTAATGAAAATAGTATAAGTTGGGTTAAGAAAATATTTAATCCGGATATTGAAAGCATGGAAGGCGCGGCATTTTTTGCTGCATGCGCAAGATACAGTAATTACATTCAGCTCAGAGCTATTTCAAATAAAGTGGAAAAAAGAAATAAGAATAATTGGAACATTCCTTTAGCGATAACAAACTTAAATAAAACAGGAATGAAAATTATAGAAGAATATTTCGATGCTAATTAAAATTGGATATTCTCCTTGTCCGAACGACTGTTTTATTTTCGATGCTTTGGTTCATGGTAAAATTGACACTGGCAATTACAAATTCGAACCTGTTTTGGAAGATGTTGAAACACTTAACCAATGGGCAATGGAAGGAACGCTGCCAGTTACCAAATTGAGTTACCATGCCTTTTATCATGTTCAGGATAAATACCAACTATTACAAAGTGGTAGCGCTTTGGGTTTTAATTGCGGACCTATATTAATTTCCAAAAGGGAATTTAAAAATCCTGAGGAGGAAATAAAATCAGTTGCCATTCCCGGAAAACTAACAACTGCAAATTTATTGCTAAGTATTGCTTACCCAAACCTGAAGAATAAAACAGAAATGCTTTTTAGTGAAATTGAAGATTCGGTTTTGGGAGGAAAGGTTGATGCAGGATTAATTATTCATGAAAACAGATTTACCTACGAAGCTAAGGGATTAAGAAAAGTTCGTGACTTAGGAGAATTTTGGGATGAATTAATTAATGCACCAATACCATTAGGAGGTATTGTTGCAAACAAGAATTTGCCGCAAAATGTCATTCAAGACATTGACAGTTTAATCAAGAAAAGTGTTGAATATGCCTTTGCCAATCCTGAAAGCAGCATGCCGTATGTTAGAGAGCATGCCCAGGAAATGAGCGAAGAGGTAATGAAGAAACATATCAATTTATACGTAAATGATTTTTCTATTCAATTGGGAGAGTTGGGGAATCGGGCAGTGGAATTATTATTTAGCAGGTTTACAAAAACTGTATGAAAAAAAGCTATTTCTTTATTAATTTACTTTTATTATTTTTTCTAAATAATATTGCTCAATCATTTGACTCACACAAGGTAACTGTTGACCCTGAAAAGTATCAACCAATTGGTTTTGATATAGATGCGTATAAAGAGTATTTACGTATTAAGTATGACTCAATGTTTCTTTTAGAATCAAGAAGAGATAATTTTGCGAATCAAACGGCACGATTTAAAAAGACCATATTAAGTTCAGATTTGATTTATACTAATTTACATGAGGAAATAAGTTATTTAGACAGTGTCTTGTATAAAACATTAAACAATAAGTACGACGCAATTAACACGGAAGTTAGAATTGTAAAGGATCCGTCAATAAACGCCTTTTCAATTGAAGATGGATCGGTCAATATAAATATTGGCACTTTAGCTTTATTAAATAATGAAGCAGAATTAGCTTCTCTCATAAGTCATGAGTTTGGCCACTCTGACCTTAAACATTCATATAAGAGATTTAAATGGCAAAGTAATATTTTAATTAGAAGTGCGATAATGTCGTTGTTTTCTTATACTGGTTATTTAGGGCAATTAATAGACTATGCAATATACTCCGGTCGAATCAGAAAAGGTGAAAAAGATGCTGATTACTATGCCATTAAAAAGTTTAAACAAAACAGATATAATGTTAATGGTATTCTATCGATGAATAATCACTTAAAAAATCTGGAAGAGCATGCAAAATATATAAAAGGTCACAAGAAGAAAAGTGTTATTTATAGATCTCACCCTTTCGGCTCAAGGCGACTCAAAATTATGAGTAAAAAGGTTAAAGAAATTGAAAATCCAGGCTCAATGAATTTTCTGGTAGACTCAATAAGTTTTGGAAAATTAAAAAAAAGAACAACGGATGAATCAATCTACTTGCTTTTTAAAAACAACCAATTTGATGAATGTATTGAATTCTGTTATATGAACCATTTACTCTTGCCAAATGATGAATATTACCAATATTTTCTTCTAGAATCTTTGAGACTTCAAAACGAAATTAATCCTAATTTTTGTAACAAGCCATTTATTACATGGAGGTATAAAAGAAAGTATTTAAATGGCAAAAGTATACATACAAATCTTGAAAAAGTATATAAAATGTATTGGCAGCAAATAAAAGATAAAATTAAAGGTGCACTCTCCGAACCTTCAGATTTAGAATTTTTTACCAACAGCGATGCATTAGAATATTTTAAGAGTTATGCGGTCGCAAATTGCAAGTCTTGTTCTCCTGTTTTATCAAGGTTTGGGCATAAAGAAATAACTCCAATTAAATCTGAGCAAGAATTACTTTATTCATTTATAAAAGAAAGTCAATGTTCATCAGATATAATTGACATTTCAAACAATACTCCAATATTTTTTAACAGGACTTTTACGAGTTATTGGGATAATAAACTATTTAATTATTACTTAATTGACTCAAATAGCATTGAACAAAAAATGTTTATTAATTGGATTCAAGAAATGAGTAACCCGGAGAATGCTCAATCGTATATAGACTATCTCCCTCGTTTAAATTATGTAGATAGAATAACAGTATCAAATCAGTTAGCAAGACTAGCAACTAAAAGTTTACATCACAATTCTAAAATTAAAAATGCTATTCGAAAGAAACATCACTTTAGAGGAAGTAAAAAAATTAAAAAAACATATAGTGACCCAAGAATAGATGCACCTTCTGTGTTATGTTTTGCGAATGAAGTAAAATGTAATTCAATAATATTTGTGGAGTTTTTAATTCAGGAGAGTCAACGTGGAGCATTTGTAGAAACAACAAAAAAAGTTAAAGCACGCATATATTATTATGACCTAAAAAATAAACTTCTGTACAGCAAGTTTAAAAATTTAAAAGTGAAATATTTCTCTGATTATCAGTTTAGAAGAGTTTATCCTGAATTGGTTAATGCAGTTAATGAGTTAAAATCAGAAGTTTTAATAATCCAAGCCAAAAACAAAAACTAAATTTATTGAAATAGCGATTTCTAAAAGAAAACCACTGCATTTGCAGTGGTTTATTGTTATGATTAATAATGGACATTTCGACACACTCAATGTCCGGATGCTTTATTACAAAGTCCCTCTTAATGCTTGTTCTCTTTCAATACTCTCAAACAAAGCTTTAAAGTTACCGGCGCCAAAACCTGTTGCACCCATACGTTGAATGATTTCGTAGAATAATGTTGGACGGTCTTCTACCGGCTTGGTGAAAATTTGCAATAAGTAACCATCTTCATCGGCATCAACCAAAATAGATAGTTTTTGTAATTGCGCAATATCTTCTTTCATCATATCACGATGTACACCTAAACGTTTTGGAATCTCATCGTAATAAGCTTGAGGAGGCGGCGGTAAGAATTCTACACCACGCGCTTTTAATTCACTAACGGTTTTAATGATATCATCAGTAGCTAATGCTAAATGCTGAACACCTGCGCCTTCATAAAACTCAATGTATTCTTCAATTTGTGATTTTTTATTTCCTTTTGCGGGCTCATTGATAGGGAATTTGATACGGCCATTCCCGTTACTCATTACCTTACTCATTAATGCAGAGTATTCAGTATGAATTTGCTTATCATCAAAACTTAAAAAGTTTACAAAACCCATAACATCTTCATACCATTTCACAGTTGGATTCATTTGATTCCAGTCTACATTTCCAACCATGTGATCAACAAATTTTAATCCAACAGGTGTTGGGTTGTAATCACTTTTCCATTCTTTAAAGCCTGGTAAAAATGTGCCTTTGTAATTTTTACGTTCAACAAACATGTGAACGGTTTCGCCATAAGTATAAATTCCCGCACGCACCACCTCACCATGCTCATCTTTTTCTACGGTTGGTTCCATGTATGGTTTAGCACCGCGCTTCACAGTTTCTTCAAATGACTTACGTGCGTCTTCCACCCAAAGCGCAATTACTTTTACACCATCACCGTGTTTTTTTACATGCTCACCAATTGGCGAATCACTTTTCAAAGCGGTGGTTAATATAATTTTAATTTTATCCTGTTTTAAAACATATGAGGTGCGGTCTTTTAACCCGGTCTCTAAACCTGCGTATGCAAACGATTGAAAACCGAATGCTGTTTTATAAAAGTGAGCTGATTGTTTTGCGTTACCCACATAAAATTCTACATAGTCGGTTCCTAATAAAGGAAGGAAATCCTGCGCTCCTTCAAAGATTTTCTCTAGACCATATTCTACATTTTTTACTTCTTTTGCCATGGTAATTAATTAGTTAATTTGTTGATTAGTTAATTAGATGATAATTGTAATTTATTTATTCTTGTATTATCAATTATTTATTAAACAATGCTTAGGATTGTGAATGCTCAATGCAGTTTCTAATTTGACCACATTGCCATGCTAAGTGATCGGAGTTCTAGTTTTAATTTTAATAATTTTGACAACATACTTTGTTCGCTAATTAATTAGATGATTAGTTGATTTAGATGGTTGCTTAGTAGTACTAATTATTTTATTTAAAACTTTTGTGATTGATGTTAGTTTTTCTAAAAGCGAATCGCAATCCGGGTATTCTTTTGAGTTTTTACAAAGTAAAAGCCAGTACTCAGTTTCTTCTGCCTCTTTTATTGCAATTTTCATTTTATGTATGAAGTCAGCCTTGCTTTCTGCGTTTTGAGCTTCTTTCACATTTGCTCCAATGCTTGTACCGCTTCTAAACAGTTGATTACTTAAGTTGAATTTTTTACATGAGTTTAATGTTTCAGAAAAGGAAATTATATTTAGTGCAAACTCAAATGTAAGTTGCACTATTAAATTATCTTTATGTCTCGGGTTCTCTGACATTCTTAGTTCATCATCTCATTAACTAATCATCTAATTATCTTATTCAACCCAACTCTTATAATATTTTCCGTCATCAATTTTCATAGCATCCTCAGTAACCATCAATGGTTTAAACGTATCTACCATCACTGCTAGTTCTGCAGTTTCTTTCTGTCCAATACTTCTTTCCATGGCTCCCGGTGCCGGACCATGAGGGATGCCTTTAGGATGCAATGTAATATGACCTTGTTCAATGTTATTTCTGCTCATGAAATCACCGTCAACATAATACAATACTTCATCGCTATCAATATTACTATGGTTATATGGAGCAGGAATTGCTTGTGGATGATAATCATATAAACGAGGACAAAATGAACAAACAACAAAGGTTGAAGTTTCAAATGTCTGATGCACCGGAGGTGGTTGATGAACGCGACCTGTTATCGGTTCGAAATTATGAATGGAAAATCCCCAAGGAAAGTTGTAGCCATCCCAACCAACCACATCAAACGGATGAGTTGCATAAACAACGTCATGCATCATGCCTTCTTTTTTAATTTTAATTAAGAAGTCGCCTTTCTCGTCATGTGTTTCTAGCTGTTCAGGTAATTTAAAATCACGTTCACAAAAAGGAGAATGCTCTAATAATTGGCCGGATGCATTTTTATAACGCTTTGGCGTATAAAATGGCGCATAACTTTCAACGTAAAAAATTCTATTGTCTTCGGTTTCAAAATCCATTTGGTAAATCATTCCTCTTGGAACAATCAAATAGTCGCCATATTCAAAAGGGATGTTGCCCATAAATGTTCTTAGTGTTCCTTTACCCTTATGAATAAAGATCATTTCATCAGCATCCGCATTTTTATAAAAATAATCCTTCATGGATTTTTTTGGAGCGGCCAAACCAATAAGACAATCACTATTCATTAATACTGTTTTGCGACTGTCAAGAAAATCATCTGCAGGTTTAATCTCGAACCCTTTTAATAATAGGGCCTTGATATTTTTCTCAATTGCAATTTTAGGACGAACATCAACACTCTTTAAAATTTCTTTTACCTGTGTTGGCCTGTGTACATGATACAATAGCGATGAAAAGCCACTAAAGCCTTCCGTGCCAAAAAGCTGTTCGTAATAATGCGCTTTTTTGTCCGACTGAAATACAGTGTGTCTCTTTTGTGGGAACTTCCCAAGTTTATGATAAATAGGCATAATTATGTCAATTTAATTCCAAATACGCAAACATCATCTATTTGCTCCAAATCACCCTTCCAAGTTAAATAATTTTCTTTTAACAAAGCATGCAATTCATTCATATTAGATAGTGAAGATTCGGTTAAATAACTTTTGAAACGTTTTGTTGTTATTTTCTTTTCTTTCAGGCCACCAAACTGATCGGCATAACCGTCCGAAGACATTATCAATACATCATTTGGAGAATATTGTATTTGAATTTCTTCAAAAACTTGATCTGAATTTGTATGTCCTGCTATTCCGGTTTTCGTGGCTTTTATTTCATGTAATTCTTTATTGGTAATCAACCAAAGATTTCTATTGGCACCGGAATAGGAAATAGATTTCTTGGAAAAATCTATTTTGCACAAACAAATATCCAGACCATCTTTAGAATTCCCTAATTCATCTTGTTGCAAAGTGCCTTTTAAATCCCGATTTAATTTTGTCAGAATGCCTGAAGGCGAATTTGTTTCATCAGAAATAGCATTAAGATGTTGCACACTAAGCGCACTCATAATAGCGCCCGGAACACCGTGTCCGGTACAATCACCAACAGCAACTAGGGCTTCATTTTCATTTGTTTTTTTAACCCAATAAAAATCACCACTTACAATGTCTTTCGGTAAATAAAGCACAAAATAGTTTTTCAAACTTTCTTTGAGGTAGTTATCAGGTGGAAGCAATGAATTTTGAATACGTTTGGCATATGTTATCGAGTCAGTGATTTCTTTATTCTTTTCATCAAGTAATTTCTTTTGTGTAAGAATTTCTTTATTGGCTTTTTCTTTTGCTCTATTGGTTTTAACTTGATTAATCGCAAACGCAATAATACCGACTAATACAACCAGAGATAAGGCAAGGTAAATTTTTTGTCTTTCTAATTTATGTTCAGAAATATCTTTTTGTCTTTTTGCTTCCAGCTCTGTTAATGCTAATTCTTTGGCGGCTTTAAGTGAGTCTTGCGCACGTTCATAGTTATAGGCTAGTTGGCTGAAATCACTAAGTTCTTGTGAATTTGAGCGATTTTCAATTAATTCAATGCATTCACTGTATGCCTCAACAGCTTTTTCAAGCATTCCTAGCTTGTGATATATCGAAGCAATATTTTTTAATGAACCTATGAAGTCCCTTTCTGCTGCTTCTTCTGGCAATTTGATTTTTTCGGATTGCTTTAAAAAATCTTTTGAGGCCTTTATTTTATTAGTTTCAAAATGTGTTATTGCCAGATCTTGTAAAAGCAGCTTTTCCCACGATGGACCAAGGTTCATTTTTCTAATTAACTGCAGTAATTCTAGCTGGTATGGAATGGCCTCTTTAAATTTTCCAACCTCACTTAAACTTGCGCACATATTATAAGTAATATCAGCAAGGTCTTGGTTAAGATTATTTTTCTTTGCAAGCTGATATCCAAGTTGAAATAAGCTATCGGCTCCTTTATAATCTTTTTCGTTGTAATAAATTAATGCAAGGTTGTTGATGCTTTTAACATAGCTAGCAACATCATCAGAAAATTTAATAAAAGGAAGGGATTTTTTTAAATAAGCTTTAGCCTTTTCTAGATCCCCAATTTCTCTGTATAAAAGCGAAATGTTCCCAAGCAGGCTTCCAAATTTATCTGATTTAGTGTTTATCATCAACTCCTCACAGGCTAAGTAATCTTTTAGCGCGCCGGTATATTTTTGAGCAGAAAAGTTGACAGCCCCTCTGTTCATATGGTAACTAATTAACATATCAATATAATTAGCTTTTTTCGAAATTACCAATGCTGTGTCATAACATTTTATAGCATTAGAATAATTTTCCGTAAAATAATAAAACAACCCGGCTTTACTTAAAAGGTTGCAAAGCAATACGGTGTCTTTTTTTGATATGGCCTCAGAATATTTTATGCCGTAAAAATCGAAAAAAGATTTTTCGTCTTTTGTTTGAATAGCTTTAGTTAAAGGAGTGAGGATTTTCTCAAGTTCACCAGGTTTATATTTGTTCTGGCTTATTAGTTTTGATGAAATTAAAGCTAATAGGAAGAGGAAGCAACAGCGAATAAATCTGTTTATATTCATTCTTGTTTTAATGTTATTAAATCTTTCCTTTCTAATATTGTTTTCAAATTAGGCCTCAATCTGCTTTTGTAAACAGATAAGCATTCCGGTCCGTTTTTTATGCGGCCTTTGCGCAAAGCTCTTTGTTCTTCGATAGGAAGATGGTAAATATTTTTGCATTGGTTAGTACAACATCCATCCATTTTATTAGCGCATTCTTCACATTGAATAAATAACAAGTGACAATCATCGTTTTTACAATTCACATGTGTGTCACAAGGTTTGCCACACTGATGACAAGTGCTTAAGACATCATTTGTAATTCTTTCTCCTATTCTTTCGTCAAAAACAAAATTGACACCTTTAAATTTGCTTTCAAGGCCTTGTTCTTTGACTTCCTTTGCATATTGTATGATACCGCCGTGAAGATGATGCACGTCTTTAAATCCTTTATGTTTTAGATAAGCGCTAGCTTTCTCACATCGGATACCTCCTGTGCAATACATTAGTACTTTTTTATCTTCTTTACCTTTTAAATGCTCAACTACCAAAGGCAGCTCTTCTCTGAATGTGTCTGCATCAGGACAAAAAGCCCCCTCAAAACGGCCAACTTCGCTTTCATAGTGATTGCGCATGTCAACAACAATAGTTTCCGGGTCATTCAGTGCCTGGTTAAATCCTTTTGCATCTAAATATTCTCCAGTATTTGATGGATCAAAATCTTTTTCATCAATCCCGTCCGCTACAATTTTATCTCGAACTTTTACTATAAGTTTATAAAAAGATTTTCCATTGCCGTCAACTGCATGTTTAAATGGGACTTCTTTGAAATAAGTTAATCCATAAAGCTTTTCTACAAACATGTCCCAGTTGTGTTCCGGCACACTCATTTGCGCATTAATTCCCTCTTTGGCCAAATAAATTCTGCCAAAGCAATTTAGCTCACTCCACATTTGGTAAAGTTCATCTCTTAAGCTTTCAGGGTTTAAAATGTTTACATAACGATAAAAAGATATCGTTTGTCGGTTAAAGGTTTCTTCCTTTAATTTTTGTTTTAGGATGTTCTTATCAATCCTGTTTACAAGTAGGCTCATAATGATAAAAATAATTGCAGGTTATATTATCTTCTGAAGCAAATAAAAGTTTTAAAAATACTTTTAAATACTTACGTTTGCAAAGGTACAAATAACTTTTCGTAACAGGCAATATTATCGCATATGGCTGGTAAAGCAGAGAAAATTTTAATCATCGGAGCAGGTGGACAAATTGGTGTAGAGTTAACCGAATATTTATCCAATATACATGGAAATGACAATGTAATTCCTTCCGATATTAAAGAAACAGGAGTTTTTCCGAACAACCCCTTTGAAGTATTAGACGCGTTAGATAAAACAAAACTTTTTGACATAGTAAAGAAGCAAGGTGTTACTCAAGTATATCACTTAGCCGCTATGCTTTCCGCAACCGGCGAACAAAACCCAATGTTTGCTTGGAAATTAAATATGGAGAGTTTATTTCATGTTTTAGACTTAGCCAAAGAGAAACATATCAATAAACTATACTGGCCAAGTTCAATTGCTGTATTTGGACCAACCACCCCTAAGGAGAATACACCACAGTATACTGTAATGGAGCCGAGCACGATATATGGCATTAGCAAACAAGCGGGTGAAAGATGGTGTGAGTGGTATTTTAATAAGTTCGGTGTAGATGTAAGAAGTATAAGGTATCCCGGTTTAATTGGCTGGAAGAGTGCACCGGGAGGAGGAACAACGGATTATGCAGTTCATATTTTTTATGAGGCATTAAAAAATAAGAAATATGAATGTTTTCTATCAGAAGACACTACATTACCGATGATGTGCATGGAAGACGCTATCAGAGCTACAGTTAACATTATGGAGGCCCCCGCTGATAAAATAAAAATCAGAAGTAGCTATAATCTCGCCGGCCTTTCTTTCAATCCAAAGGAGCTGGCAGACGCAATAAAGACCCATATCCCGGAATTTAACATTTCTTTCAAACCCGATTTTAGACAGCAAATTGCCGACAGTTGGCCAAAATCTATCGACGATTCTGAGGCCAGAAATCACTGGGGATGGGCTGAAACCTACGGCCTTAGCGGATTAACGACTGCAATGCTGGAAAATATCAAGAAAAAACTGTAAAAAATATTTTTTTACTTATCTTGTAACCAAATTAAACTTCTTCACGTAGAATTATCTAAGAATTAGCCAATTGCTCATCGATGAAAAAGCAAGTTTGAGCTAAAAAGGTTTTTAAAGTTTAATTAACATATTAAATTTGAGATAATGAAGAGATTATTACCATTTTGTTTAATCATTTCGCTGGTAGCTTCTGCTCAGTCTCAGTCATGGGAGATGGAAGGTGGGGATACGGTCAATAAGATCGATGCGACAGGGAAGAAGCAAGGCAAATGGATTGTTCGGGGAAGGCATAAACCTGGTACGTGTTACCAGCCTGAACAAAAGATTGAGGAAGGTAAATACACCAATAACCGCAAGATTGATGTTTGGGTAGAATATTACTGCAATGGTAATATGAAAAACAAATTGACATTTGTGAATGGAAGACCTAACGGATACGCTATTATGTATCATGAGAACGGGAAGATCAGTGAAGAAGGCAATTGGCAGGTGAATAAGTGGGTTGGGAAGTATAAATTATATTATGAGAATGGACAGGTTCAGCATGAGTTTGTATTTAATACTGCTGGTAAAAGAGATGGGCCGCAAACTTATTTTTATGATAATGGGCAGGTAGCAATTGAAGGAAATTTCGCAAATGGCAAAGAGTCTGGTGTAATTAAGGAGTTCTACGAAAATGGAGATATAAAAGCAGAGAAGAATTTTGCTAATGGGACTGTTGATGTTGCTTCTATAAAAGAATACCAGCCAAAAAAGCCTTTAGTCAAGAAGTCTGATGACCCTATAGACAATGCCCCTAAAGTTGTTGTAAACAAAGACGAAAAGCCAAATGAAGCGGTTGCCAAAAAGGGGCCACAAATTTTGAATGGTCAGCATACGCTATATAATAGAAATAAGCAAATTACTAAGGATGGGGTTTTCAAAAACAACCGTTTGATGGATGGGAAAGCATACATCTACAACGATAATGGAATTTTAACGCGAATAGCTGTTTATAAAGATGGTATCTACGCGGGCGATGCACCCATAGAGAATTAACAAATAGGAATTTAATTTTAGCCCCGATTTTCGGGGCTTTTTTATTGACATTCAAGTGTTTATTACAAAAATTTGATTCCTAAAACTATTTTTTTAGATTTGGAATAAGCAAACGCCAAATGAGAAGAAGTTTTAAATCGATAATTTTCTGTCTTTCAGTTTTATCAAGTTTAACAACGTATAGCCAATCTTATGAAATTGTTAACAACGGGAAGGACACCTTAAACATGATTGATAAAAGCGGCAAGAAACAAGGGAAGTGGATCACATACGGCAAAAACAAACCTGGCACTTGTTACCAAGCCAATCAAAAAATTGATGAAGGAAAATACCAAGATAACAGAAAGCAGGGCAATTGGATGGAGTATTATTGTAATGGAAATTTAAAGAACCAAATTACTTTCTTAAACGGCAGACCAAATGGCTTTTCTGTAATGTATTATGAGAATGGTAATAAAAAAGAGGAGGGAATGTGGAGCATAAATAAATGGGTTGGCAATTATTCATCTTATTATGAGAATGGTCAGGTTCAACACAGTTTTAAGTATAATTCTGCAGGAAGAAGAGATGGATATCAATCCTATTACTATGAGAATGGCGAATTAGCCTTGGAAGGAAACTTCGTTAATGGCAGGGAAGAAGGCCTATTCAAAGAATATTATGATAATGGTGATAGAAAAGGTTATAAAGAGTTCAATGGCGGAAACGTAAATACAGCGTCCATAGAAACTTTTGAACCAAAGAAACCACTGTATGTCTTCGAAAAAGAAGAAAAATTGGCTCCTGCCAAATCTGAAACCGTTGTTAAAAAAGATGAAGAGGAAAACATTAAAACGACAGCGTCAGTTTCAAAAATTTTAAATGGGAAACACATACTGTACAACAAAAACAAGCAAATTAGCAAAGATGGTTTGTTTAAGAATAATCGATTAATGGAAGGGAAAGCCTATATCTATAATGAAAACGGAATTCTTACAAGAGTGGCTATTTATAAAAATGGTATTTACGTTGGCGATGGCACGATTGAAAATTAAAAGCGAAGCATTTGGTATATTATGAAGACGGAGAAATCCGTCTTTTTTTATTCTTAATTTATTCCAATCTTTGTCTCAATGTCATCTGAACTAAAAATATATAATACACTTTCTAGAAGAAAAGAAGAATTTATACCGCTTAATGCTCCTTATGTAGGAATGTATGTTTGCGGCCCAACTGTATATAGTGATGTCCATTTAGGAAATTGCAGGACATTTATTTCTTTTGACATTATCTATCGTTATCTCCTTCACTTGGATTATAAAGTGCGCTACGTCAGAAATATAACGGATGCGGGTCATTTGGAAGGAGATGGAGACATTGGTGAAGACAAAATTTCAAAAAAAGCAAAGCTGGAACAATTAGAACCTATGGAAATCGTTCAAACATACACTGTAGATTTTCATCAGGTTATGCAAATGTTTAACTGCTTACCTCCAAGTATTGAGCCAACAGCAACCGGACATATCATTGAACAGCAGGAAATGGCTCAACAAATCATTGAGAATGGTTATGCTTATGAGGTCGATGGAACGGTCTATTTTGATGTAGAAAAATTTGCAAAAGAACACAATTACACGGCGCTTACCGGGCGTAAATTGGAAGAACTTTTGGAAAACACAAGAGAGCTCGATGGGCAAAATCAAAAGAAGGGAAGATTGGATTTTGCATTATGGATAAAAGCGAAACCGGAGCATATTATGCAGTGGTCAAGCAAGTGGGGAAAAGGCTTTCCCGGATGGCATATCGAATGCAGCGCTATGAGTAGGAAATATTTGGGCGATTCATTCGATATTCATGGCGGGGGCATGGATTTAGCACCTACTCATCATACCAATGAGATTGCACAAAACATTGCTTGTTGTGGTAAATCACCTGCCAAATACTGGATGCACACCAACATGTTAACTGTAAACGGACAAAAGATGAGTAAAAGCTTAGGAAATAGTTTTTTACCCGGTGAATTGTTTAGCGGTAACCATCCGCTATTGGACAAAGGCTATGACCCAATGGTGGTGAGGTTTTTTATGTTACAAACGCATTATAGAAGCACCTTAGACTTCAGTAATGAGGCACTTTCTGCGGCAGAGAAAGCTTTTTCTCGTTTATCTGACGCTTATAAAACTTTACTACAGTTAAAACCAAGTAGTCGATCATCAGAAAACATTCTTGAAATAGAGAAAGCCTGCTACGCAGCAATGAATGATGATTTTAATACATCGGTTTTAATTGCACAAATGTTTGAATTAACCAGAATCATTAATTCTGCAAATGACGGAAAATTAGAGCTCACGGAATCTGACCTGGAGCAAATAAAAAAGTTGTTTCATCATTTTCTTTTCGATGTTTGTGGATTGAAATTTGAAACACAGCAATCAAGTTCAAATGATTTATTAGACAAGGTGGTAAATATTGTTCTTGAATTACGAAACAAAGCAAAAGCTGAGAAGAATTTTACAATGAGCGATGAATTAAGAGACCAATTAGTGAGTGCCGGAATTAAAATTAAAGACAGTAAGGAAGGAAGTACATGGACAATATAGCAATACATTTAATCAAAAGTATTTTATCTTTTGTACTTGTGACAGCATTATTTGTTGCTTGTGAGCCAGAACCTGTTGTAGATAATAACACAACAACTACCACTACAGGGCAGAACATAACAGTAAATAAAAAACCGCGAGTAATACCGCCCGTGTTTAATGAAGATTCTGCTTTTCAATACATTAAAGTGCAATCAGACATGGGGCCGCGTGTTCCCGGCACAAAAGCACATGAGGCAGCAGTTACATATTATGAAAAGGAACTTAAGCGGTTTGGAGCTGAGGTCATTATTCAAAAAGGAAATGCTAAAACCTTCGATGGAAAAACCTGGTTAATTAAAAATGTCATTGGGGTTTTTCAACCTGAAAAATCAAAGCGTGTTTTATTATGTGCGCATTTTGACAGCAGACCATTTTGCGAAAAGGAATTAATTCCCGAGTTAAAATCAAAACCGTGTCCCGGAGTTAACGACGGCGCAAGCGGAGTGGGTGTTTTACTAGAAGTTGCAAGACAGATTAGTTTAAAAAATCCGGAAATTGGAATAGACATCATATTTTTTGATTTGGAGGATTATGGAGATAACGGCGGAATGCCTGATACTTGGTGTTTGGGTTCTCAGTACTGGAGTAAGAATCCCCATAAAATTGGGTATACAGCAGAATTTGGGATATTGTTAGATATGGTTGGCGCTGCAGATGCAAAGTTTCCTAAAGAAGGTATTTCTATGTTCTATGCCAAAGACATTGTTGATAAAGTTTGGAAAGCCGCTGATATTAGTGGAGCTGGCGCTTATTTTTTGGATATTGAGACAGGTGAAATGACGGATGATCATAGTTTTATTAACACTATCATTCAAATACCAACAATTGACATTTTACATTATGACGGCTTCAAAAATAACTTTTTTGAACACCATCATACAACAAAAGATGATTTGTCAACTATCGACAGAAAAACATTGAAAGGCGTAGGTCAAACCTTGTTAGAGGTTGTCTATAACGAGTAAGTAGTTGTTCACAGTCTTCTAACATTCCTTTATTCTTCTTTTAAAATTGTGTTTCTTTAATACTCGAATTTGTATTATGAAGGTTTTATTTTTCTCATTAGCGCTTTCTTTAAGCTTTGGCTTGAAATCGCAAATCAATTATGTTAATGGTTATGTAGTAACATTAGAAGGAGACACATTAAAAGGCGAAATAAAAGTAAATCCGAAAAAGGATTACGATAAGTTTAAAAGAGCGGGATTCAAATCAAAAGATGGCGCGCAAAAGAACTATAAGCCAAATAAAATTAAAGCATATGGTGTAGAAGGCCGTAACTTTATTTCATGGAAGCTGGATGATGAAGATGTTTTTTTGGAGAGATTAACTGATGGGCACATAACATTATTAAAAGCGGCATTTGAAGCGATAGTAATGAATGAAACAAATCATGTTTATGAATATTATTTATTGATTGAAGGGGAGAAAAAATTGCAAGACATCAATGTCAAAAAATTCTCAAAACAACTAACAAAAATTATGGAAGGCAGCGAATCAATTGCCGAAAAATATGAAGATGGAAAAGAGCTTAATGAATCAAGTGCTATTGAGGTGATCAATCAATTTAACAGAACCAAGAACTAAGTATGCTTTCAAAGGAAACAGATAAGAAATTATTTTTACTCGATGCGTTTGCTCTAATTTACAGAGCTTATTTTGCATTTAGCAACAACCCAAGAATTAATTCCAAAGGGCTTAATACATCTGCTATTTTTGGCTTTTGTAACACCTTATTGGAAATATTAAACAAAGAAAAACCAACTCATATTGCAGTCGTTTTTGATACAGAAGAACCTACTCAGCGTCATATAGAATTTGAATCTTACAAAGCAAATCGTGAAGAAATGCCTGAAGATTTGCAAGCAGCATTGCCGTATATTTTTGATTTAATAAAGGGGTTCAATATTGAAGTAATCGGTTTGCCGGGATATGAAGCGGATGATCTTATAGGTACATTGGCTAGAAAAGCAGAAGAAAAGGGATTCATTACCTATATGATGACGCCCGATAAAGATTATGGACAATTAGTTACAGATAACGTGTTCATATATAAACCTGCAAGAATGGGTAATGGCGCAGAAATTCAAGGTATTGATGAGATTTGTAAAAAGTGGGAGATAGAGAATGTAAATCAATTGATAGATATTCTGGGTTTAATGGGTGATAAAGTAGATAATATTCCGGGAATACCTGGAGTGGGAGAAAAAACGGCCATACAATTCATCAAGTCGTACGGCTCAATTGAAGGCTTGTACGAAAATACGGATAAACTAAAAGGAAAAATGAAAGAAAAGGTAGAACTAAATAAAGACCTTGCTTTTCAATCAAAAAAACTGGCATCTATAATTATTGATTGTCCGATTGAGTTTAATGAAGAAGCACTTA